>JAGLHR010000082.1 GCA_023143415.1 Thiomargarita sp.
GACTCCTATTCCAAAGTTAATGTTGAACTCCTATTCCAAAGCTAAAGCGTTGGACTCCAAAAACTGATAACAAAACAGAAATAACTAAACAATGCAAGCATTTACAACTTTGACAGGTTTAGCAGCACCATTGGATCGGACTAATGTCGATACCGACGCTATCATTCCCAAACAGTTTTTAAAATCCATTCATCGCACAGGGTTTGGACCTTATTTATTTGATGAATGGCGTTATTTAGATTATGGCGAACCGGGTCAAGATTGCACAAATCGCCCATTAAATCAAACATTTATCCTAAATCAGTCCCGCTATAAAGGGGTACAAGTTTTACTGGCACGCCACAATTTTGGCTGTGGCTCTAGTCGTGAACATGCGCCCTGGGCACTGCTTGACTACGGATTTAGGGTAATAATTGCCCCCAGTTTTGCGGACATCTTTTATAATAACTGTTTTAAAAACAGCATTTTACCCATCGTTTTAGAAGAAGAGACTGTTGACAGCCTATTCCAAGCAGTACAAGCAACGCCTGGCTACAAGCTGGTTATTGACTTAGAAACACAAACAGTCAGTACTCCAACAGGAGAACAGTTGACATTTACCATAGACGCTTTTAGAAAGCATTGCTTACTGAATGGCTTAGATGACATCAGCCTCACTTTGCAAAAAGCCGATGACATTATCGCTTATGAAAATCGGCGCAAACAAGAAGCCCCTTGGCTTTTTAATCTTTGAACACTTGTAATTACCCCGTTTTTTTTGTAGGGTGGGCAAGGTCTTTTTCTTGCCCACCATTTAAGCTGAAGCCGTTGCAACAAAAGGACGTTGCCCACCCTACTTTTTAACTACTTTTTAAACTGAAGGTGGGCAAGAAAAAGACCTTGCCCACCCTACTTTGTACGATCACTCAAACTAATCACTAAAAATGACTCAAACTATCGCAATATTACCGGGCGACGGTATCGGTCCAGAAATTGTCGCAGAAGCCATTAAAGTCTTAGACAAATTATGGACCTCCTTTGGTTTAGATGTACAGTTGGAACAAGGCTTAGTCGGCGGCGCAGCGATTGATGCCACAGGACATCCCTTGCCCATCGAAACCTTGGAACTGGTTAAAAAAGCAGATGCTGTACTACTAGGTGCCGTTGGTGGTCCCAAATGGGAACCGCTTGACATCGCTATTCGTCCAGAAAAAGGCTTATTAGGCTTGCGTTCTGAACTCAAACTCTTTGCCAATTTAAGACCAGCCATACTATTCCCCGAATTGGCTGATGCCTCAACGCTCAAACCAGAAATCGTTGAAGGGTTGGATATTCTTATTGTACGCGAACTCACTGGCGGCATTTATTTTGGGCAACCGCGTGGCATTCGCACCCTTGACAATGGCGAATCGCAAGGCGTTAACACCCTTGTCTATAATGAAAGTGAAATTGAACGTATTGCACGAGTCGCCTTTGAAAGTGCCGAAAAGCGACAAAAGCGTCTCTGTTCAGTTGATAAAGCCAATGTACTGGAAGCGACAGAACTTTGGCGAGAAATTGTCACACGAGTGGGCAAAGACTACCCTAATGTCCAACTCACTCACATGTATGTCGATAATGCCGCTATGCAACTGGTACGCGCACCAAAACAATTTGATGTCATCGTGACAACAAATATGTTTGGCGATATTTTGTCCGATTTAGCCTCCCAACTGACAGGCTCAATTGGCATGTTACCCTCCGCTTCTTTAGATGCCAACAATAAAGGGATGTACGAACCCATACATGGCTCTGCCCCTGATATCGCAGGACAAAATATCGCCAATCCACTGGCGACTATTTTATCTATCGCCATGATGTTACGCTATAGCCTCAATAAACCTAAATTAGCCACCATCGTTGAAAATGCTGTTAGTCAAGTTTTGCGCGAAGGATTGCGTACCATAGATATTCAACAAAAAGGGACAGAAATTATCAGTACCCGTGAAATGGGCGACGCAGTAGTCGCAGCGTTAAGTCAGTAATCTCTTAATGTAGGGTGGGTAGGA
>JAGLHR010000820.1 GCA_023143415.1 Thiomargarita sp.
AGTTGCGGTAAAGTTTTACTTGCAGAATTTAGGTACAATATTTTTCTCTAAGCTGTTACCAAAAGAACCACCCCAATCAAAATGCTGCAATCTATTCATTTGATCAACTAAGTAATCTTGATTTTCAATTCTCACTTGTCTTTCTTCTTGATATTTTGAATTTATAAAATTATCGATTTGCTCATTTTTTATATTCTCAAGATCAAAGATATGTGGAAAATAGTTTTTTGAATTTAAATTTTGAATATCAATATGATGTAATTCACAGAATTCTTCCATTGTCGCTTTTCGTGACATACTTCTTAATTTAAGGAATCTTATCCCCCTATTATCGTTTTCTATTCGTGGAAAATTATTTGTTCTAAAACAATTATTCAACTCTGTGAAAGACATACTCATTTTTTAATCTCCATTTATGATTGTCGGTAAAAATAAAATTATCTGAAAGAACTTCCAATAAATCTATATTTTTTATCAATATTCTATTTGTAAATATAAGCTCCATCACTTTTAAAAAAATTTCATTCGTTTCTAAATCTTTACCATCAAGACAACATGTAATATGTTTTTTTAATATTTCTAAAACTTCTTGATCAGAAATTTCATTAATATTGACTATATTAGTTTTTCTTAAAGTAACTAAAACATCCCCTTTAATGGTTTTTACTCTGTTGAGTTGTCTTGGAGTAAAAGTTTTTTGAACTAACCATTTAAAATCGACTAATTCAAACCCATTTTTTATACAAGCATTTGTTAACGCTTTCCATTCCATACCGGATAAAGAATGATAGGTTAAAGAAAATAATTTATTAAATTTTAAAACTCTTCGTATTTCAGAAAAGGCGGAATCTAATTCTTGTTGATATACCGTATTATTTTTTTTTCGCTCTTTGCTATTTGATATAACAATTTCATTTTTATAATCAGGAGTTAATTGTAACCATGAATTCCAAATGACACTTTGCTCAAAATAAGGTACTGCTTCTCCATAAGGAGGATCAGTAAAAATATAATCAATACTTTCAGATTCTATTTTTAAATGTTTTGCGTCTTGTTGGGTAATTTTATAATCATTATTATATTCAACCGAAAATAAACTGTCGTCACAATCTTGAAAAGCATTTAAATAATCTTTTTTCCCGTCTATTACTTTTTTTAACCTATTTTCAAAATATAATAATACATTATTTTCTAAATAAGTATCTCCAATATAAAACCCAGTCATCCATGCACCTGGAGCCATTTCACCTCGACTCTTAATTGGTGGCACGAGTTTTGAGCAATTTGCTAGGTTTGCAGTAAATGCTAATTTAAGTAAGCCTTCTTCTTTTCCCGAAGAATACTTTTCTATCAATGAGAGTAAACGTGCATGACAGGACAATGTTCTTTTTGTAAAAATATCTGATACTTTCATTCCTTTTTTTGCGGAAATACGAGAATTATTAATAAGTAAATTGTCGGGAAACCAATCTATTATTTCTTGTTCTTTTTCAAAGTCCAAAAAATCTCTTATATTCTCATCTTTGAATGTTATTTCCGCATAAGTTCTTTTCCCGTTAATTCTGTATTTTGCTTTAATAGGAATGTTGTTTTTATCTCGAAGTATAGTCGATAACTGAACCTTGTTTTTATCAATCTCCCACTCAAACCATCTGTTGTTGAATTGTTCAAATTCCGTTTTAATACTTAGCCATTGACGTTTCAATAAGTCTAAGTCAATATTTTTTTCTAATAATTGAGCATTAATAAAATTTGCTATTGGATTCAAGTCATTTGATATGACATTGCGATTATTTAAAAAGGCTTCACAGCAAAACACGCCGTATCCAGAAAATGGATCTAAAACAGTGTCCCCTTCTTTAGTATATTTTGAAATTAATAAGTTTAAATCAGTAGAGGGTTTTTTTCCCCAATATTTGTGCATTTCATATCTATCTCTTTTTTGCTTCACATTTTCTCCTCTTGTATGATTGCTATTTTTGAACCTTTTTCTTTTCGCACATAACACGTCAGTATCAAATATCATTGTACCTATTTCCTCTTATTCGCTTCATCTGTTCTTCAACTGATTCGTCATCGTTAAAGCAATTGAAAAAGGGGTGATCACAAACTTTCTTTTTCTTGGGTTTCGTTTTTAATACATTCTTAATAATTGCCTTGATTTTTCCGCGATATAGTATTTTTATCTCTTCGTTGCGATCTAAGGCTTTGAGTACATCATCTATTTTGTAGCGTAAATCTACTATACTGGTTTCCATAATTGTTTCTAATAAACTTTTTAGAAACCAAGTTTTTTGAAAAAAACTTGATTTCTTAGCTGCGTAAAGAAATCCGATTTTTGAAAAAATCAAGCATTTAGAAACCAAGTTTCTTGAAGAAACTTGGTTTCTCATCATTATAACAGTTCCTCCTTGAGTGGATACTCTTATTCTGTTCATCAGTTCAGTAAACTTGATAGTACGCCGATAATGGCGGAACAAAAAGGTATCAGTTGAGCACTAGAATTGCGTTGAGAATAAAACGCTATTTGTTCTTGGATCATTTTTTCATCCAAAATATCAATATCTTCTAGTGCTGCAAAAATAGCGGCTTGTCTCAGTTCACGAAGTTTATTAATGTCTAATTCTAAGTGTTTAATGGTTTGTTTAGCTGCCTCATCATTATTAGAGCCTTGTACACTGCCATTTTCTAAATACTCAAAGCGAGATTCACAGCTAAGATCAAGTGGAGAAATTGTCAGGTTTTCATCAAACCAACTGCCTTTAGCATTGCCACAATGTCTGGGTTCAGTTTTTTGAAGTTCAAATTGGCAAGAGCAAAGTAAATTATTGTATTCAAGCTTTAACTCTGGATATTGTTTTTGAGGGCGAAAATGTTCTATATGACTTTCATTTACCCTAATCCTAGTTCCGCAATAACAGCATATCGCACCTTGTTCTTTGATTAAAACTTTGTGTAGTTGTTTTTTAGTTGTAGAATCCAGTCGTTTCCAGTTTGAACGTCCTCGTTGGTACATTTTGTCTTGGTTTTTCCATTTCGTGAAAAAACTCGGCTCTGTACCTTTATCAATATATTTCATTGGCTCATAAGTTCTCTGCGATGAAGCAATACCTCGGCACGAACCAGTTCAGGCGATTCACCTTGGATTTCCGATTGCAATTGATTTAAAAGTTCCCGTGCCTCTGTTGTGTTTTGACGAATCAGTTGAAACAGCGTATGTATTTTGTTATCAATATCTTTAGGGCGATAGCTGGAACCCATCAAAGTTTTAAGTAAAAAATTGGAATCTTGTCCATAAGTACCATCTGGCTGCACTGCCTCCAAGCCTTGTTCATTTTGAACCAAACACAAAATATTCTGGCAATGCACATGCGAGAGTACCAGTGGTGAATGGGTTGTTAAGATAAACTGACAATTTGGAAAGGTTTCAAGCAATTTCGGAATGACTCTATGCTGCCATTCTGGGTGTAAATGTAACTCAATTTCATCAATCAACACAATTGCTTGTCCCTCAAGCGGATCGCTTAGTTCAGGGTTAGCAATTGCTAACCTATGTGCTAAATCTCCAGCCAATGCCAATAAACATTTTTCCCCATCCGATAACTGGTTGACCTCAAAATGTTGCTTCGCTTTTTTAACTTCCATTCGCAATGGGGAACGTCTTACTCTAAGATTCGAGAAACCCGTTAAAGCTAGAATCGCTTTTCTAACAGCTTCAAGCTGTGGTTCTTGATATTGCAAATTGTCGCCAACATTTTGTTCAATGGGGTAAAGTTTTTGTTCATTTTCAAAATCTTCACGCTCCCGATACCATTCAAAAAAACGACGAAAATCATTGCGCCCACCAGTTAAGGCCTGATCATAAGCAGAAAGTTGGTCAAAGTGCTGTTTAGTTCGTATCCGCAAAGGAACATCTAAGACGGCGCGATTGACACCATAAAAAACGGCTAAGGGAACAGTATTTTTGTCATTTTGTTCAAAAGAATCCTGTATTTGTTCTACAATATCTTTGATAGCAGTTAGATTTGTAATAGTCTGCTTTTTCCTGCCGCGTTTAGTTTTCACCACTTTCCATGAATGCGACTTTTGATTAAATTCAATTTCAATTGAGTTAGCGGTTTCACTCGCCCCTTTTCGTATATCAGATTCGGTAAATTGTCCAGTACCTTTAGTAGAACGTATTCTACTAAACAATCGTGATAACATAATGGCTAAGGCTTCTAAAATGCTGGTTTTACCAGCCCCATTCATACCGACTAAAACCGTTAATTGTTCTCCAAACTGGATATTTAAGTTTTTAAAAGGACGAAAATCGGTTAATTCGAGTTGTTGTAGTTTCATAAACTTTATCGTTTTCGTTCTTGTTGTCTAAAATCATTTCTTATTTAAAAATTGACGTTGTCAGTTTGACTTGAAATCAATCTTTCTTCGGTTTTATCAATCAAAGATGATTTGTGTTTAGTGTAACAAATTATTGTCGTCTCGCAAAAAAAAACCTGACAGGTTTTTAAAACCTGTCAGGTTGACATATCATTTTAGGTTTAACATATCATCTATCTGACATTACCCGCACCTATTTCTTTCGTAAAAGCAGACAATTCTTTTACCAAATCAGATAACCCTTCTATTACTTTGGGATTATCCGCAGGCTCCATATATTTTTTTGTCTCTTCAAAGGTAAGTATCTCATGGGCTGTGAACGTTTTTGGTAATGGATCAATGCCCACTGCATGATAAATATTTGCAACGCCTGATTGCAATTCCGCATAAGAAATTTCTTTATTAATACGCGACATCAATGCTTGAGTCTGCATAAAAATGACATCCAACTCATTACGCACTTTTGCTTTCAAGGCATTACTTGTCAGCGTTTTTAACTTGTGATTAATCGAATCTAATTCTTTTGCCAGTTTAAAATCTTCCAGTGCTAACTGATAACGCTGATACGAAATCCAGACTTGGGTAAGAACAGCCATTGTTAATGCCATGCGTCTGTGATCAGATAAGACGACATGAGATTCTGCCTCTCTTTTTGCAGCAGGCCCCCCCATAAACACATTTAACAAATTCCAGGTGACACGTAAACCAACATTGTTCCAGCTTTTATTAAAGAGAAATTTATTACTGCTTCTTTCTGTTCCTAATGACAATTCTAACCCTGGGAACATTCGCAGGAATCTCTTTTTAACTTCTAATTGATCAACACGCTTGATATAATCCTCTTCCCGTAATTCAGGTTGATTCAATAATGCAAGCGATTCCAATTCTTTTAAAGATAAGCGTAATTGAGGAATTTGATCCGCTTTTGGAAGAGCGAGTTCATAATGACTACCAGGGCGTATATTTATTAACGCTGCTAATTGATCTTTGGCTAAAGTCAGTTCCTCTTGTAACTTGAGGAGTTGTCGCACAGTCTCTAATAACCGTTTTTGATAATTCAATGCGATTTCAGGGTTTTGTAAGCCCTTCTGTTCTAAAAGATGAGAACGCTTTCGTGCAGATTGTGCTTCTTTCAACAAATTGGCGACTGGCTGGAGTAAACGCTGTGCGGCTACGGCTCGCCAATAAGCATCGTGTATATCTTTGGTAATGTTTTGAACCACTCGACGCCGCCGCTCTTTCGCTATCATTACTTGGTTGCCCTTCTGTTCGGCGGAAACGTGGCTAATACCGAAATCCAATACATTCCATACCAGATTGAGCCCTACCGTATGGTACCGACGTTCTTGCGAAGTAGAAGGTTCTAAGCTTTCTCTTCCCGTCAACAAAGACTGACTGCTCCCGCCATATTCATTTGAGCGTTCATTATAACCAGCATCCAAAGCCAACATTGGCAACATATTAAAGTTTGTCACTTCATGAATGCGTTGTGCAACCGCAATTTCCATCAGCTTGACGCGATGATCAAGGTTGTACTTTAAGGCGCGTGCTATCGCCTCTTCTAATGTGACGGGTTTTGTGATAGGCTCTTGCGCCTCAAACATCTTCACTAAATCATGGTCGATCCGTTTTTTGATTTCCTTTTTTGAGAATTGAGTCACTTTAACAGTGGTACATCCACTGACAAAAATGCCTAGCAATAACAGCAGAAGGAATTGTTTATATTTCATTATTAATCTCTTTTAATATTAACTAACAGGTTCATGTTTTGGAGCATTGTACAGGACATTTTTTTATAATTCATTGATTTAAATCACTTTCCATTGTTAGAATCAGAATTTTCAGAATTTCTGAATTAACAGTATTTAAAACATTTTATGTTTTCGAGGTTTAAGTTTTTTGAATTCGAGGTTTTAGTTTTTTTTCAAAAAAACTAAAACCTCGAAAAACTAAAACCTCGAAATGAAAACTCACTTGATTTTTAATTCTGAAAATTCAATTCGAGGCTAAAGTTTTTTGAAGAAAAACTTTAGGCTCGACTCGAATATTCTGAAAATTCTGATTCTAACAATAAAAAATGTCCTGTACAAGGTTTTGGAGTCCAACGCTTTGGCACGTTTTGGAGTCCAACGCTTCAGCTTTGGCGATTTAATATTACTACTCCAAAGCTAAAGCGTTGAACTCCTGATCCATAAAACAATTATGCGGCTTCTTCCAGAATTGGCTCTTCTAACAAGTCAGCTAATTGACTTAACAACATATCCCGTTCTATTTCAAACGGATCAGCTTGCGCTAATTCTTCACCAAATGTGCTGGGAAAACAAGATTCTATCCCTTCCTCACCACAATCCATTTGATCAAGGTCATTATCATTCGCGCTTTGATAGTCTTGAAAACGCCAGAAATGGTCAATTGACTTCACAAAGCTGAAATCCATCACTAATGCTTCACCACCATTTAACTGCCAGTAATCCGATTGCCACATGAGACTATGTATCATCCGTTCCATCGGTACAAACGTACCATAACGTACCGGTTCACCCATTTCGCCATTGCCATATTGCCTGTAAATGAGCGGCATCCAATCGTTGACAGAAAAGTGGACATACTGATTAACGGGCATGTCTGTCGCACTACCAAAATTCAACACTCTCACCAGTCGCGAATCAATTGAAACATCATCCCGTGATAAGTTCCATACATCAGTCTGATAATGTTCTGAGCTTTCTTGATAGCCTTGTCTTATCGATGAAGGCAATTTATCATGTTTCGCTTGAACTTGCCCCAAATCTTCTACCGGAACTAGCATTGGTTCAGGTGCTGGCTGCGGGTTTACTGTTATAGTTACTATTGCAGTATCTGTCCCACCATTTCCATCACTGATTTGATAAGTGAAGGTGTCTATTCCCGTAAATTCTGGTACGGGTTTGTAGGTGAAAGTACCATCTGTTTCCAGCTTCACAGAACCATGTTCTGTGGTGGTTATTAATGTGGTGGTTAAGATGTTTCCTTCATGATCAGTGTCTCCTCCCGCATTATCTAAGCCATCAACTAAAATACCGTTGGAAGTAACTATCGTTAACGTATTGTTTTTATTGACAAAATAACTATCATCGTTAGCCGTTGGCTTTTGATTGAGGGGAAGCGGCGCATCCAAAAAATCATTATTCGCGCTGTGAGTATCATTTGTTGTCAACGTAACAGCTATTTGGTCATTATTGCTACCGTCGCTGTCTGTGGTACTACTATGATGCGCGGGATTGTTTTCTTTTAGCACATAATGACCAGAATGCAAGTGATTAAAGCTGTAGTTGCCCTGATTGTCCGTTGTCACACTGTTCAACAGAGTACCATCAGATGCGTCTCCGTCACCATTAGGATCGCTCCATAGTTCAACAATGACATTACTGATACCACTTTCATCATCACCCAAATCGCCATCAGCATCGCTATCCAAGCGAACTTGACCAGAAATCGCAGGTTGCGGTACTGGCACAGGCTGCTGTGGCACAGGCTGCTGTGGCACAGGCTGAGGTTCAGGCTGCTGTGGCACAGGAAGCGTCTCAAGGAAATCATTAC
>JAGLHR010000821.1 GCA_023143415.1 Thiomargarita sp.
AATCTGAAGGTTTGGACTCCAAATCACAAAGTTAATGTAGGGGCAATCCTTTATGGTTGCCCTGAGTAGTTACAAAAAACTTTAGGCTGGAATCCTATTCAAAAAATCACCATGTCAAAAAAAAATCCATCTGAATACACCCCCGCAATGCAGCAATACCTCCAGATTAAGACGGAATATCCCGATCTGCTATTATTTTATCGTATGGGGGATTTCTACGAATTATTTTTTGAAGACGCTGAACGGGCAGCGCGATTATTAAATATTGCCCTCACTGCTCGCGGTAAAGGGGGTGGGAAAAATATTCCTATGGCAGGGGTGCCGTTTCATGCCATTGAAAATTATTTAGCGAAATTGGTACGGCAAGGAGAATCTGCTGTTATTTGTGAACAGGTGGGCGATCCAGCGACCAGTAAAGGTTTATTAGAACGTAAAGTCTCTCGAATTATTACACCCGGTACGTTGACAGATGAGGCATTATTAGATGAGCGGCAAGAGAGTTTATTAGCAGCAGTGCATCTGGTTAGTGATATGATTGGAATTGCGACACTTGATTTAGCCAGTGGACGTTTTGCCCTGATTGAAGTGCAAGGAGAAGCACAGTTTTATAGTGAATTAGAACGATTGCGCCCGGCGGAGTTATTAATCAGTGAAGATTCTCATCTAAAATTGCCTAAAATCTCTTTTCGTAAACAACCGCCTTGGTATTTTGAATTAGATACCGCGCGACGCTTATTGACGCAACAGTTTGGCACTCGTGATTTATCGGGGTTTGGCTGCGAACATTTAACCGTCGCCTTAATGGCGGCAGGTTGTTTATTGCAATATGCGCGTGAAACGCAGCGTACTCACTTGCCCCATATTCAAAGTTTGTATTGGGAAAGACGTGAAGAAAGTGTTTTTTTGGATGCAGCCAGTCGGCGCAATTTAGAATTGGATAGCCGTTTGATTGGGCGACGTGAGCATACATTAGTTAATATCATGGACGAATGTGCAACGCCGATGGGAGGGCGACTTTTGCGCCGATGGCTGCACCGCCCTTTGCGTGATATTAATATCTTAAAGGCGCGTCATCATAGTGTGGGCATTTTGCTGATGCAGCAATGTGTTGATGCGTTATATCAAAAACTCCGTACAATTGGTGATATAGAACGTATTTTGGCACGAATCGCTTTAAAATCTGCACGCCCGCGTGATTTAAGCCAATTATGTACCGCATTAGGCGGTTTACCGGATTTACAACAGCAATTAAGCCAATTGCATTGCCCTCATTTAAAAACATTAGCTCAAAAAATAGGCGCTTTTCCAAAGCATTATGCTTTATTAAAAGCAGCCATTGTTGAAAAACCGCCGATGCTATTGCGTGATGGGGGCGTGATTGCGCCACATTACGATAAAGAGTTAGATGAATTTCGCAGTTTAAGTGATAATGCCGGGCAATATTTGCTGGATTTAGAAAAACGCGAACGTGAGCGTACCGGCATTACTAATTTAAAAGTCGGTTTTAACAGAGTGCATGGCTATTTTATTGAAATCAGTCGCACCCAGGCGAGTAAAGCACCTTCAAACTATATTCGCCGCCAAACGCTCAAAGCGGCGGAACGTTATATCACTGACGAATTGAAAGGTTTTGAAGATAAGATATTAAGTGCTAAAGAGCGTGCGCTTAATCGGGAAAAATACTTATACGATGTCTTATTAGACAAACTGCTGGAATCGTTACTCGAATTACAAACTTGTAGTGCCGCTTTAGCTGAACTTGACGTACTCAATAATTTTGCCGAGCGAGCAGACACTTTAAAATTCTATCCGCCCAAGTTTACGGCAAAGGAACAACTTGAAATTATTGAAGGGCGACATCTCGTCGTGGAAACGGTGCAGGATGAGCCGTTCATTCCAAATGATTTGAAATTGGATAAGCAGAGGCGAATGTTGATTATTACTGCGGCGAATATGGGGGGAAAAAGCACTTTCATGCGTCAAACTGCCCTCATCGTGTTACTCGCCCATATTGGCAGTTTTGTTCCCGCACAACAAGCGATTATTGGTCCAATAGATGCCATTTTTACTCGTATCGGTGCAAGCGATGATTTAGCTGGAGGGCGTTCAACGTTTATGGTGGAGATGACGGAAACAGCTAATATTTTGCACAATGCCACCCGCAATAGTCTGGTATTAATGGATGAAATTGGGCGGGGAACGAGTACTTTTGATGGTTTATCGCTGGCGTGGGCGTGTGCGGAGCATTTGGCGCAAAAAGTGGGTGCGCTGACTTTATTTGCTACCCATTATTTTGAATTAACGCGCTTACCCGACATTTTTCACAATATTGCGAATATCCATTTAGATGCTGTAGAGCAAGACGACAAATTGATTTTCATGCACTCAGTCAAGGAAGGTCCGGCTAATAAAAGTTATGGCTTACAAGTCGCATTATTAGCAGGAGTTCCAAAACAGGTTGTTACTCAAGCGGGAAAACATCTTAAAGAATTGGAAGCTCAAAAATTACAAATGGCGACAACAGAATCCGCTTTACCTGTTTCTCAACAGCCATCTCAGCCCGCTCCTCATCCGATTATTGAAAAAGTGAAGACGTTATCGCCTGAAGATATGACACCAAGACAGGCTTTAGAGATTATTTATCAATTGAAAAATATGGTGAATTGTTAATGGTGAATTGTTAATGGTGAATTGTTAATGATGAGAAGTACAACGCTAGGGTGGTGAAAATTCGCCCCCTCGCCCCCTCGTTCCCAAG
>JAGLHR010000822.1 GCA_023143415.1 Thiomargarita sp.
GATTTAGAGGCGAAAGGTTCTAAAGAAAAGGGGAAAACAGACTGTCAGGAAAATCCGGCTTCTTGCAGAATAGTAGGCATTTATGTACCTGAAGATGTAGGAGATATAGGCATTTATATACCTGAAAAAGCTAAATATTCTGACGGTACTCCTTTTGACGGTGTATTTATGAAATTAATTTCTAATTCGGATAATATCTATCAATTTGAAGTTGTTGGTTCTCAAGCAACACAAATGCCTTCTGATGATGCTGCTGATGATGTTATTCTTGAAATACCTGAAGTTCAATATTTTTCCGGTTTTAATGAATTTCTGCCTGTTTACTGTGTAAAGATGACGTTAATTCCAGTTTCAAATGACGAACCTCTTCAATTTAAATTTGAATTAACTGATGAGAACTATCTCCCGGAAAAGCCCAATGAATGCCCAATCAATAGTAATGCTGAAGGATAATAAATGTGAAAAACAGAATTTTTCGCCTTCCTTTATTGCTAACAATGTTATTAGCAAGCACCATTGTCATAGCCGATGAAGCTATTATAGATGAGCCAACACCGCCAATTTATAAATCATTTGGCTTGAGAGCAACAACTGGTCTGATGTATCATAAGTATAGTGGTCTTATAAAAAATGAAAAGTTCAGCGATAATATACCATTTGTCGGAATAGGAGCCACTATCAATGTGGGTCATTTGTCTCTTGATGGATATGCACAACACTCTGATAAAGGCAAAGATGGTTCTTTTTCAATCGGTACTCGGGGGGCGGTTAACGAAGAGGCCATGTTCGACCGTGAGGATTATGCAATCACGCTAGGTTATCAAATAGGTGAACCCATTTTTTCTCTTTTACCGAAAAATTTCAGCAGTCTTTCATTTCTAAGAAATTTTTCGGTTTCAGCGGGTTACAAATGGAGTGAGACGAATATTGATGTGACACAAATCGCATTGAAATATGAAGATATCACGAGAACTGAAATTCAGTTTAAAACAACAGGCCCTTTTGCAGGGATTAACTATATACACCCATTTGGTAAGAATCGTAATCACAAATTGGGAATGTATGTCGCCTATGGAAGACTGGAAGGCGATTATAATGTTGATGCTTCTAATAATCCAAATATCAGCGATGATAATGCTGTTAGCCCAACGGAAGCGATCAGATATGGTTTTTCCTTAAATGGGCTACTGACTAAACTTGCGATAGGTAAGTTCACTTATCGTATTTCATTAGATAGTTATGATTATACAATGGATTTAGAAAACACTCGTGGTATTGTTGATAATCGTTCTATTGAAGAAAAGCTGTATAGTCTCAATGCCTCGTTAAATTGGGTATTTGATTAAGAGTGAAGGGAAAAGTCGTGTTTCCATTATAGGGATAATGACTATTTGGGAGACGACTTTGAACATGAGCGAAGAACTCTGAAAATGGGTGTCGATCATCAAGTTTTTCGTCTTTTAATAATAACTACAAGGATTGTATATAAGAAGGGATTAAAACAAATCATCACCTCGATCCAATCCTTTTTTATATACAATCCCTGTAGTTATTGTTTTGGGGTAACAAGAAAACTTGATGATCGAATCTTAGGAAGGTGTACAAAATAACTTCTACAACGTTCAAACCTGTCAGGTTTAGTTGTCGATTTTATTTTATGCACATTTCTTAAATCAACAACGAAAGGAAAAAAAAATGTTGCGTACTCTAATATTAGGTTTATTACTAACGAGTTTGTTTCAAGGATGCACATCCTCTTGGATTCAAACACCAGAGAAACAATATACTCAAGAACGACGTGTTGCATTAGTCATCGGTAATGCGAATTACCAGCCTAAGAAGTCCTCTAATAATAAGGATGTCGTATTTGGTCCGGTGCCAAGCGTCTCAAATGATGTTGATGACATGACTGAGGCATTACGGCGTTTAGGCTTTGTAGTCATACATGCCAAAGATGCGAATCGGGGAAGCATGAAACGTGCTCTTAAGACGTTTGAAGGTGAGTTAAAGCGGGAAAAGGAGAAAACGGTCGGTTTATTCTACTTTTCTGGACATGGGCTTGAAGTTGCGGATGAAACTTATATGATCCCAATTGGAGTGAATCCGCTTTCTCCTGAGCTTGATGAAAAGACGCTCAAGACAGAAACGGTGACCCGTTCAGAGGTATATGATGTAATGAAACTGGCGGACAATCGCATGAATTTGGTTATTTTTGATGCCTGTCGTAATAATTCTGCCACGAGTGATGATCAAGATAAAGGTGGCGTAGTCGCGATGCTGAAGGGGCCGAGTGGTTCTATAGGCATTAATGTAGGGGCAAATCCGGGTCTGGCAAAGATGCCTGATCGCTCTTTTCTTGCTTATGCAACGGAAAGAGAACATACATCAACGGGGTATAAAAGTGGCAACAGCCTTTATACAAAACACTTACTCAACTTCTTAGAAACGCCTGGTTTGTCTGTGACTGAATTATTTGATCAAGTCAGTGAGTCTGTAGAAAAAGAAACTGAGGAAAATCCTAAATTAAAAAAACAGGTCCCTTTCTTCAGTTCTAAAGAAATTTCAGGCAATGAGAATTTTCTCTTTAAACCTGAAAATATTACAACTACGATACCTTGGATAGGGTAATTTTTCTAGCTTCGGTAGCCATGTAGGGTGGGCAAACGTCTTTTTGTTTGCCCACCTTCATCATTAAAAAAGCCATGTCGGGTGGGCAACTTTGGTGCAACGGCACTTTTTAATGAGGTGGGCAATCAAAGGACTTTGCCCACCCTACATGACTCAAACCTCGAACCCAAAATCAACTTAAAGCCTCAAGTCGTTTGACTTGGGGCTTTTTTTTATGGAAATCACGAGCGAAGCGATATCAATGTTGATGATTTGATGAAATTTTGAAGAAGGGGTTATTCAAGTGGTTGGTTGTTGCGTTAATCTGTTATACTGAATATCAGCCAAGTAGGGTGGGCAAACGTGGTTTGCCCACCTGACAGGCAAAAAGGTAAAATCTCAAAACACCCTTTCCGTCAATACTGGCAACAAGCCAGATCATTAGCCTCGAATCCTGTTCGCCCAAGTGTTCGCCCTTATAATGGCAGTGATTAATGAATATTTATAATAAGTGTAAATGAACTGGAGAGTATGTTGTGCATATTATCTCAAAAAGACCATTTAATGATGCGGCAAATAACTATCCTAATTGTCGAGAAGCGATAATGGATACTTATAATACGCTAAAAAAAGGTATTTTTAAAACCCCAGAAGAGTTAAGAATGTTTTTTCCGTCTTTGGATAATTTTAAATACCGGGACAAGTGGTGGATTATTGATGTTTGTGGCAATCATTTAAGGTTAATGGCAGCCATTCAATTTGTACACCAAAGCTCATAAGTCAAGCATATTGTTACTCATGCAGAGTATGATAAACTTTGTAAGCGATATAGAGGAGGAGAACTGTGATAAAGACTATACAATCAAAAGCACTGACAGATTCTTTTCGGGCATTTGCTTCACAAGCATCGCCAATTTTACATATCCATACAAGTGAGGATTATGAAGAGGCTTTAGAATTTATTGAATATCTTTTTGATTTAGCTGAAGATTCTGAAAAAGACCCTCTAAATGACTTAATTACTCTTATTTCAATGTCAATAGAAGAATATGAGTCGAATCAAGAGGAACTCGTTAAATTTGAGCAAGAAGCACAAGCAATGGAACCCAATATTTCTATGCTTCGTACACTCATGAATCGATTACCGAATGGGGGTTGCAGCCCGAAACATTTTATCCCGTCATTTTTAGCAAACGCAGCCAAGCAAGCGTAGCCAAGTAGGGTGGACAACGTGGTTGCCCACCTGACAGGCAACAAGGTAAAATCTCAAAACACCCTTCGAGGTTTGAGTTTTTTTTCAAAAAAACTCAAACCCCTTCCCCAAATCAACTTAAAGCCTCAAGTCGTTTGACTTGGGGCTTTTTTTTTATGGAAATCACGAGCGAAGCGATATCAACGTTGATGATTTGATGAAATTTTGAGGAAGGGGTTATTTATGCTGTTAATCTGTTATACTGATCAATGTAAAAAACGGCCTGGTTCAATTCAAGGTAGCTAACGTAGGATGTGAATTGAACCTGTGCCGAGATTGTTATTTAATCACTGATGTTACGCACTATGTTT
>JAGLHR010000823.1 GCA_023143415.1 Thiomargarita sp.
TCGACGACTAGACCTGACAGGTTTTAGAAACCTGTCAGGTCTGATTCAACATGGTAAAATTGATTTCATTTTCGAGGTTTTAGTTTTTTGAAAAAAAACTAAAACCTCGAAACATTCCTAATTAGTCTGCTTTAGCAGACTTTAGTTTTTCTCCTTGAAATTGATTTCAAGGCTAACCGCTGAGTAGTTACAAATTTTCCACTAAAATATTTGCCGGAGCAGCTTTGCAACACCGTTATTTTCACACCAAATTTATTTATTACATTGAGACGACGTTTCTGATAATAATGTCAATGCTTGATTTCTTGACCAATGCCAACCGCGCCAATTATCTGAAGAAGCCTTTAAAACACGATGAGATTGCAGATTAGACCATAATGTGCAACGTTCCTTTGGTGACAAATTGGGTAATGCGGTTAATAAAGTCGGTACCACATCAGCACTTAAAGAAGTCACATAGTTGGCTTCAAATCGTTCACCCGCTTGTAAACGGGTTAAATTCACTTCGGCAATCCGTGCATCTGGATTGACAACATGTAGTACAACGATAAAAAGCAAAGCGGTGAGTATGGTTCCAAAGACAAAACAGGTACGTTCTCCATGTTTGTGTAATGCCGTCAGACTAAACAAGATAAATATTATCACCAGCCAGAGCATAAAAACACTGGTATAAAAACGCAATTCGGTTAATCCATAGACGTTAATGTATAAAAACATTCTATGCGCTGCCGAGGCTTCAATAATCATTGTCATTACGATCATGATTATCGCTAAAACGGTGTAAATTTTTTTCTCTAATTGACTAGAGGGTTTATACAGCCAATGTGCGAAAAGTAATAAAGCCATTACTAGGGAAGCAACGCTGACTAATTGGAAAAATCCGCGCCGGGCGTAGCCAGCATAAGTCGCGTCTTGT
The DNA here is from genome assembly GCA_023143415.1 of Thiomargarita sp. Classification (GTDB taxonomy): domain Bacteria; phylum Pseudomonadota; class Gammaproteobacteria; order Beggiatoales; family Beggiatoaceae; genus QNES01. Next base: position 917 of record JAGLHR010000823.1, read on the forward strand.
GATGTTTGCACCAGTGTATCACCACCAAAAAAGTAGGTGAATTGTACGAGAATAAAACCTAAAAATAGGAGGTTAAGCGTACTTAATATCATCACAATTTCGATGCGGTTTAGTTTCCATGTGGGTAAGACAGGGCGTTTTTGAATTAAGCCTTGATTAAGTACGCCGCCACGAAATACGGCGGCGGCGATCCAGCTACATAAGAAAAATGTAAGCAGATACTGTATAACGATTTCCTTGTTCCATCCCCAATTTAAGAGTTGATTAATAGTCTCTTCAAAGCGGGCATCGGAAGCTGTGAGTAAATATCCAAATACCATTAATAATGGTATGGTCATTATTAAGCCTCTGGCGACAGATCGTCCAATGGTTCCCCAGCGTTCTTGAACCTCATCCCATCGTACATCTACAGTGAGCAAACCATAATAACTGTTGATCCCGTATCTGGTTGAGATAAAGAAATCTTGAAACACTTCAGAAACATTAAGACGTTGTAACTGTTTTCGTGCGCCCAGTGTAAAAGCGAAATTAATCGTCAATAAAATGCCCAAGGCACTTAAACCATTGAGTATCAATGAATCACGCCACGCAAAAGTCAACGCAAAAAAAAGTCCACTCGCGATTAAAGCGTATCCGGCATAGCTCAAAGGTTGCTGCCTCCGTCTCAAGAGTAAAAATATCGTCACTAATAATACGCTAAACAGGGCAATGTTGATTCCCCAATGTTGCTTGTCAAATAAAAATGCACCTAATGCGCCTAATAATAAACATCCGCCTACTGTAGCGAGGGCGAGTAGCTGTTTAACCGGTTTTATTTGAGTTTTTAATTCATTCATTTGAGTTTTTCCTATTCGGATATTTTTGGTTAGCCAAGAGCTTTGTACAGGAAAAAAAATAAAGTCTTTTAATGTA
>JAGLHR010000824.1 GCA_023143415.1 Thiomargarita sp.
GATTTCAAGGCTGAGTAGTTACAAACTAAAATGATTTAATTTTATTAAGTTATTGATTATATTCGATTTATAATTTTTAAAACATATTAAAAATCACTATTCTGAAAATTCTCAAATTCTCAAATTCTGATTCAAACCTCAGAGGTTTTCAATATGATAAAATAACACGATGAACATCAAGAATTATCCTCATCAAAATAATGAATTTTTCGACTAAAAAATCCAGTTTATGGACTAATAAACCAATTCAATCTGGAAAAGATAACCATTCTGAGAAGGCTTGTCAAAGTAAAACGTTACCCAATGGTTTTAAAATCACAGCCGCTCGTGTACGTGGTAAAAAGCATAAACATGAAGGAACAAATTGCGATGACTGGTTTGAAATTGCCCTAAGTGGCGAATGGGGGATTATTGCAGTATCAGACGGAGCAGGTTCTAAAATGTTTTCAAGGGTGGGGGCAAGAGTCGCTTGTGAAGCGGCAGTCCATTATTTAGTTAAAAAATTACAAAAACATCGCATCAAATCACGCAAAAAATGGACTGCCGATACTTTTGCCCGAAATGGCGAGCAATTTAAGGAACCAGATATTGAATTAACTCAAAAAGTATTACATGAAGCCATACAAGAAGCCTATCATGCTGTTGAAAAAGCCTATCATGCGCGTGATCAACTCAAATACTATTACAAAAGACTTGGCAACCGCGACTTAACTCTCAGCGATTTTTCCACCACTTTATTATTAGCCCTTCATACCACCGTTCAATATAAATCTGCCACTTATAGTTTAGTATTAACCTGTCAAATAGGCGATGGCATATCTGCTGCCTTATGTGAAAACAAAAGTATCACATTAGGGGAGATCGAAACAAATGGCTTCTGTGGCGAAACGCAATTTCTAACCTCTTCAAAAAGAATGTTAGAAAGAGACTATTTAGCCGCCAAAACATTTTCCTGTTTTAGCCAAATGCAAGCCTTGATAGTGATGACGGATGGCGTATCTGACGATTACTTTCCACCTAATAAAGATATGCGACGACTTTTCAGAGATTTAATCCTTAATGGTATCCTTCCCACCGATTCTCCAGATGCAATCTCAAAAGCCGCCAATGCACCAGACAATATACTAGGAGACACACCTGAAATTCGCCTACAAACCTGGTTAGACACTTACAATATCAGAGGTTCCTTTGACGACAGAACTTTAGTAGTTCTTTATTAAAATGAAAAAAGCACTCTTAAAAGATGGGCGCATCATTGAATACCTCCCTGAAAAAATAGGAGAAGGCGCAATGAAAGACGTTTATTTCACCAAAGATAAAGAATCCGTACTCTGTTTTTACAAAAATTACCTTGGCAAAACGGAAGCTAATCATCTATCGCGCTTACAACACATTCTCAATGAATTTAACCCCACCCTTGATCACAAAAAAAATGCCCATTACTGGAATAAACTCTTTTGTTGGCCAACTGGAATTATCATCAAACCCAAACTCGGTGTAATGACACCCATTTATCCAAACAACTACTTTTTTTCATCAGGACGCTGGAAGGGCAAAGAAAAAAAAGGCCGCTGGTTTATCAGCCCAAAATTACGACAATATTTGCCCAAAAAAGAACAAGGGACTTGGATTAACTACTTTAACATCAGTATTCGGTTAGCACGCGCCATCAGCCGGTTACATCTCGCCGGTTTAGCACATTCCGATTTATCCGATAATAATGTCTTAATTGATCCCAAGTCAGGGCAGATGATTATTATTGATATTGACTCCCTCGTGATACCACAAATATTCAAACCGGATGTCGATGGTACACCCGGTTATATCGCGCCCGAAGTGCTTGCCACTATTGCCCTATCCACACCCAGAAAAAAATTGGCGAGTATTCGTACAGATCAACATGCCCTAGCCGTACTCATTTATGAATACTTACTCAACCGTCACCCACTACGCGGACCAAAAATCTATTCAACCCGCTCTGCTGAAGAAGATGAACAATTAAGTATGGGTACCAAAGCCCTATTTATTGAACATCCCTACGACATTTCAAACCGTCCAAAAAAAGGGTTGACAATTCCCGTCACCACTTTAGGTTCAGAACTCACAACACTTTTTAATAAAGCCTTTGTGAGCGGGTTACATTCCCCTTATAAAAGACCAAGCGCGTATGAATGGGAAAGGGGCTTGATAAAAACCTGGCATAAGCTATACCCTTGTCCAAACCCAAATTGTACCCACCATTGGTTTGTCGTAATACCGGAACGGAAAAAAATATACTGCCCCTTTTGTCACACAGCGATCAAAACACCTTTTCCCATTTTAACCATACATTCACAAAAAAGACCCGGTCAATGGATAAAACAAGGACAATTGGTCATTTATCACGGACAAAGTTTATTCAAATGGCATGTTTTTGATCACATTTTTCCAAGCCCCGATGTCGATAAAACACCTCAAGCCTACTGCGTTTTTCATCAAGGAAAATGGTTATTAATTAATCAAGCCTTAACATCGCTGATTTCGCCTAATGGCAATCGAATCGATATTAACAAAGCGGTGGAATTAAAAGCGAGAAGAAAAATACGTCTTTCTCAAGAAGCGCATGGCTGCATTGTCGAAGTTAGCATACTCAATTGTGATAAGTACTGAAGCAGAAGTTTTAATACTTTTTGGAGTCCAACGCTTTATGTGCGTCTCTTTCCAAAGCAGAAGCGTTTTCGAGGTTTAAGTTTTTCTTCAAAAAACTTAAACCTCGAACTCCTATTTTCACTCTTAATTCGCATTATAAGACGGGTTTGCAAAAAAATATGATGAGGTTTTAGTTTTTCTTCAAAAACGAAAACCTCGAAATGAATTGAAATTAGCGTTGTGGCAGTGGGGTTTGAACGGGTGGTTTGGGAAATTATAGAAGCGGAATAAACACCAAAGGGGTAAATAATCTTCACGGAAATCGGTGAAAATGTTGAAATGTGTTAATATAGAAATCCGATTTTTGAAAAAATCGGATTTCTTGAACTAATTGATAGAAGAACAAACATGGAAAAGCTAAAATTTCCTTATGGCATAAGTGATTATTATAGAATAGTTACTGGAAACTATTTTTATGTTGATCGGACTAATCATATAAGACTAATTGAAGAAGCGGGAGATCAAATACTTTTTTTACGCCCTCGCCGCTTTGGTAAGAGCTTACTCTTATCAATGCTAGAAAATTACTACGATGTCGCAAAAGCAGACCAATTTTCTCAACTATTTGGTCATTTAGCGATAGGTAAAAATCCCACTCCAATACATAATCAATATTTCGTGATGAAATGGGATTTTTCCGTTATCAAAACGCACCGGGATATAGTAGATATTGAACATTCCTTAAATCATTATATAAATGAAAAGATTGAGAATTTCAGTAGTCGCTATGAATCAATTTTAAGTAGAAAAATTAAGATCAATCCTGAAGACGCTTTAGCTTCATGGCAATCTTTATTAACTGCTGTGCAAAAAACTTCTTACAGGCTATATCTATTAATTGACGAATACGACAATTTCGCCAATGAAGTCATGATGGGTCATCATGAACTCAGTAAAAGCCGCTACGATGCTTTACTTTCTGGTGAAAGTATGCTAAGAGTGCTTTTTAAAGCCGTCAAATCAGCTACGAGTGGAGAAGGTTTGGAACGAGTTTTTATCACTGGTGTCTCACCAGTGGCGATGACTGATATTACGAGTGCTTATAATGTCGCAAAAAATATCTACTTGAAATTAGAATTTAATGATTTATGTGGATTTAAAGAATCTGAATTAGCAGCCGTTGTTAATCAAATCGCCAAAGAATGTAATTTGAATTCGGCAAAGGCACAACAAGCCTTAACTTTGATGAAAACGTATTACGATGGTTATTGTTTTAATTATCGGAAAGTTGAAGAGATTTATAATCCAACCTTGGCATTATATTTTTTAGAATCTCTTCAACAAGAATGCCAATTTCCACGCCAAATGTTAGATCATAATTTGGCAATGGATAGAGGTAAACTCAGTTATATTGCTAACTTGCTCAATGGAAAATCCCTCATTTCTCAAGCATTGGATGAAAATCCTCCACTTTCAATATTAGATTTAAGTGATCGTTTTAGTGTTAAGGATGTATTATTTGCTGGTAAAGATACAACCTTTATCGTGTCTTTACTCTATTATTTGGGAATTTTAACCTTAAATGGGGAAACAGAATACGGAGAATTACGTTTTAAAATCCCCAATTTAGTTATCAGAAAGTTGTATGTCGATCAACTATTTGAAATGTACCTGCCTGATGAAACGGAACGCTTTAGGGCGCGTCAAATGGCCAGAAATTTCTTTCATACAGCAGATTTACAAGAAATTTGCGATTTTATGGAACAGAATTATTTTAAGGTATTTAGCAATATTGATTATAAGCAAGCCAATGAATTGACTATTAAAACCGCATTTTTGACCGTTTTATTTGATGAGGTTTCTTATATCATGGATTCAGAAGTCGCGATAAAGAGACGATATGCTGATTTAACCATGATAATTCGTCCTGAGCGGCGCCAATTTCCAATCTATGATTTTATCCTTGAATTTAAATTCATCAAATTAGCTGAACTGAATTTAAGCGGCGAAAAAGCCAGAAAACTGACTAAAGATAAACTCAATGATTTCGCTCTCGTCAAGAAAAAATTAGCGGAGGCGAAAAAACAATTGCTTGCTTATCAGACCGGTTTGCAAAACAAATACGGTGAGGAATTGAAGTTGAAATTGATTAGCGTTGTGGCGGTGGGATTTGAACGGGTGGTTTGGGAAATTATAGAAGCGGAATAAATACCAAAGGGTAAATAATCTTCACGGAAATCGGTGAAAATGTTGAAATGTGTTAATATAGAAATCCGATTTTTGAAAAAATCGGATTTCTAAGCTCGAAAAAGAAAGTTTAACATTTTAGAAACGGCCTTTCAAAAAACTTGGTTTCTGAGCGGCGAATAAAATATCTTAAAATTGATGCATAGGCACTTAACTGAACACTGATAACTGATAATATGAGTTTAACCATTGTTTACAGCACCCGTCATAAAGAACAAAAATTTGTTCGCCATTTACAACAAAGTTGTGGGCGAAAAAATGTCGAAATATTGACCCACATTAACAAAGGTCAAAATTCACTAAATACCCTTTGTAATCAAGGTCTTAGATAAGTCCGTCATGACATTATCGTTTTCACAGATGATGACGTGATATTTGAAAATAAGGGCTGGGGGCAAAAAATCATTGAACATTTTAAGCGTTCAGAATGGGGTATTTTGGGTATAGCAGGGACGACAAGTTTGCCAGCATCGGGCGTATGGTGGCAGGAGTCCTCGAAAAGGATAGGACTTATCAAACATCAACATCAGGGCAAAAAATGGATTTCAAAATATTCGGGCGATTTCAAAGATAAAATCATCCCCGCCGTTTGTGTTGATGGTGTTTTTATCGCCGTTAACCGAAAGAAACTGCGGCAAAAGTTCAACGAAGCTTTTCAGGGCTTCCATTTTTATGACATTGATTTTTGCCTCAATAACCACCTCGCCGGAGTCAATATTGGTATTATTTTTAATGTGCGAATTATGCATAAATCTTATGGCGCAAGCAATGAAGATTATGAAACCAACCGTAAGCAATTTATCACCCACTATCAAAATCACTTGCCTTACGCCATTAAAGGTCAAATTCTGTTCGAGAACAAGACAATAAAATTGACAACCTATCCCAAGGTGTCAATCATTATTCTCAACAAATCCAATAACTTACTGCTTTTTAACTGTCTCAATTCGCTGTCGGAAAAATCCCGCTACCCCAACTATGAAGTCATTATTGCTGATACAGGTTCCTCTCAAAAAGAACTGGTAGAAATTGATGAATTCGTCGATATCACAACCATGAATATCAAACTGGTGAAGTTTGATTATTATAATTTCAGTCGCATCAATAACGCGCTGGTATTTGAACGCCTTGATACCAGCACCAAACTGCTTTTATTTTGTAACAATGACATAGAACTGATTAATGACGCTGTGACTCGGATGGTACAAGTCTATTTACAAAACAAAAATGTCTGTGGCACGATAGGTTGTCGCCTACATTTTGCCAATAATGAAATCCAACATGCCGGTATTCAACTAACGATGGATAAGAATAACCAATTGGAAATGACTCACAAAGGCTTAAAATCCTACTACAATTTCTATACAGGCGGAGTTGAAAAAAATATTTTTGGCTCCACAGCGGCATTCTTGCTCATTGAAAGACAACTGTTTGAAAAAATAGGGGGTTTTAATCCGACTTATACCGAGTGCTTTGAAGACGTTGAATTAAACTTAGCCTGTTTAACAGAGTACCGCAAAAACTATTTTGTTGGAGATGCCGTCTGTTACCACTTTGAATCACAAACTCGGCAACATAAAGCTGGTTTTAAAATCAGTGATTATGAAAATGTTTTGGCTTTTTTGCAAAAACATGCTAACATACTAATTGAGTATGTTATTGATTCTTAGAGTGTTGCATCTATTTTAGGTGATATTCCTCTGTACAGGACAAAAAATGGTGT
>JAGLHR010000825.1 GCA_023143415.1 Thiomargarita sp.
AACATTAGCCTCGACTTTAGTTTTTCGCCTTGAAATTGATTTCAAGGCTAACTGCTGAGTAGTTACGATTATTTTAAATAACGTTTATTGATTACCTTTTGAAACTTTGAAAAAATTTTTAGTCTCAAAGTAACGCAGAGCGTTTATAGCCACAGAGCTTAATCTTTTCACTCTGTATTACTTTTTTATATAAAAACGGAACTCAAATGAAATTCAGCGAAAACTGGCTACGTGAGTGGGTTAATCCTACACTTTCAACAGATGATTTAATTCAAAAATTAACTATGGCGGGCTTAGAGGTAGATAGCGTTGAACCCGTTGCTGCCCCGTTTCGTAAAGTCGTTGTTGGTGAAATTCTTTCCGTTAAAGCGCATCCCGATGGAAAAAAATTAAGTATTTGTCAAGTTAATGTGGGCAATAAAGAGAAACCCATAAAAATTGTTTGCGGTGCCAACAACGTTCATGCGGGTATGCGAGTGCCGACGGCTTTAATTGGAGCAAGTTTAGGGGAAATAAGGATTAAAAAAGCCAAATTGCGGGGAGTTCTCTCTTTTGGCATGTTATGTTCGGCAAAAGAATTGGGATTGATGGAAAGTTCAGAAGGCATAATGCCCTTGCCCAATGATGCGCCGATTGGTGAAGATTTGCGCCGCTATTTGCAATTAGAAGATGTCAGTATTGAAATTGATCTCACCCCCAATCGCGGCGATTGTTTAAGTATTAGAGGACTCGCACGAGAAGTTGGCGTTTTAACGTGCAATGACATTTCCACTCCTGATTGTTCAGCTGTTGCTGCAACCATTACTGATACTTTTCCAGTGGAAATTCACGCATCCAAAGCCTGTCCCCGCTATGTTGGACGCATTATTAAAAATATTAATGCGACAGCCGAGACACCGTTATGGATACAAGAACGCTTACGTCGTAGCGAATTACGCAGTATCAGTGCCGTCGTAGATATTACTAACTATGTCTTATTAGAATTAGGGCAACCTATGCATGCCTTTGATCTGAACAAATTGTCTGAAGGCATACAAGTTAGAATGGCTTATGCAGGCGAACCTCTTACTTTATTGGACGAACAAACAGTAGAATTAGATGAACAAACTTTAGTGATTGCTGATAACAAACAACCGATTGCAATGGCAGGTGTTATGGGTGGAAAAGCCTCAGCTGTGACGGATGCGACACAAGATATTTTTTTAGAAAGTGCCTTTTTTGCACCCAAAGAAGCCACTGGTTGCGCAAGACGCTATGGAAAAAATACCGATTCTTCACACCGTTTTGAGCGGGGCGTTGATCCGCAATTACAGCTTTCTGCGATAGAACGAGCCACCGCTTTATTATTAAATACAGTAGGTGGGCAAGCAGGACCTGTGATTGATATTGTAAATCAAGCCACTTTGCCTGTTAATCCGGTTATAAAACTTCGCAAATCACGAATTAGGCGCATACTCGGTAAATCCATTGGTCGTTCTATGAGACAACGAAAGGTTGAAAATATTTTATCACGACTTGGTATGACGTTTGAACAAGAAATTAGACTTCATAAGAAAAAAAATGATCTTTTACTACGTCATCCCATACTTGAAGGTTGGAAAGTACAATCACCCAGTTTTCGTTTTGATGTTAATCTTGAAGTTGATTTGATTGAAGAATTGGCGCGGGTGCATGGCTATAATAATTTACCTAATCAGGCTCCTCCATCCCGTTTGAATATACATCACCAACCCGGTGTGACTTTAGAACATCTACAAGCGATGCTCATTCAACGTGATTATCAAGAAGTCATTACTTATAGTTTTGTTGATTCAGAACAACAAATTCAAATTAATCCAGAAGTCAAGGCAATCAGTTTAGCTAATCCCATTGCAAGTGATATGACTGTAATGCGTACCACTTTATGGACAGGATTATTACAGGCTTTGCTCTATAATCAAAAGCGTCAACAGTCTCGTGTACGTTTGTTTGAAACAGGATTGCGCTTTATTCAATCTGAGAATGAACAGGATTTACCAGAACAAGAGCCAATGATAGCCGGTGTTGTAACAGGTACCTGTTGGGCTGAACAATGGGGAAAGAAAGGGCAGGCTATTGATTTCTTTGATGTTAAAGCGGATGTTGACGCATTATTAAGTTTGAGCACAGAAAGTGGCTTAAAAGATGGGAATACTTATCGTTTTACACCAAATACCCATCCCGCATTACATCCGGGAAAAACAGCAGCCATTTATCGTGGTGATGAATGGATAGGATTACTGGGTGCTGTGCATCCGAGTTTAATCCAAACGTTGGAATTAACATCACCAGTTTATCTATTTGAATTACGGTTAGCTCCCTTATGTGAAGCAAAAGTGCCTCAATTTAAGGAAGTATCCAAATATCCGTTAATACGACGGGATATTGCTGTCGTCGTGTCAGAGGAAATCAGTGCAGCCCAATTGTTGGATTGCATTAAAGAGTGGCACGTTGAAATGCTGAAAGATATACAATTATTTGATGTTTATCAAGGTAAAGGCGTTGAACAAGGTAAAAAAAGTTTGGCAATAGGATTGGTTTTTCAGGGCGATTCGCGCAATTTGATTGATTCTGAAATAGATACAGTGGTTAAACAACTACTTCGACATATTGAGCAACAATTAGGGGCAGAATTAAGGAAATAAATATGGCATTGACTAAAGCAACATTGGCAGAAAGACTTTTTACTGAAGTGGGTTTAAACAAGCGAGATGCCAAAGAAATGGTCGATTTATTTTTTGAAGAAATCCGCTTAACTTTGGAGAAAGGAGAACCAGTAAGAATATCGGGATTTGGTAATTTTTATTTACGCGATAAAAAAGAGCGACCAGGAAGAAATCCTAAAACAGGAAAGGAAGTACCGATTAGCGCGAGGCGTGTTGTTACCTTTGTAGCAGGTCAAAAACTCAGAGCGCGGATAGAATCTTATGTTGGAAACAGCTAATTATAGTCAACTTCCAGCGATACCTGAAAAGCGTTATTTCACAATTGGCGAAGTGAGCGATTTATGTGCGGTAAAATCCCATGTTTTGCGTTATTGGGAAGAAGAATTTTCCCAAATGAGGCAAATCACCCGCCGAGAGAATCGGTGTTATCAAAGGGATGATGTTATTTTGATTCGTCAAATTCGTCGCCTATTATACGAAGACGGTTTTACAATTGGCGGTGCAAAACAACATTTGATAGAGCAACCTGTAAATAAAAAGCGTCAAAACCAGCAAATTATTCGCCAAGTTTGGATGGAATTGGAAGAAGTATTAGAAATTTTGAAAGGCGAAGAGGATTTCATCATGGGTAACTCATTATAGTTTTTCAGGGATTTTAAAGAATGGCCTCTACCACGTTAATGTTATTTGAAAGGCGGATAGTTCAGTCTGACAAATATCAACGTATTGAGGGCTGTAGGGGCATTCGAGGTTTGATTTGTTTTTACTACTCAGGCAACCACAAGGGATTGCCCCTACATCAGAATATTTTCTCGACATTAAGAATATTGTTGTAGGGGCAATCCTTTATGGTTGCCCTGAGTACTTATTTTTTAAAGAAAAACTCAAACCTCAAATCCTGCGTGTTCGTCCTGTAGCCAATCTGAAAAATTAGGTATTGAAATTTCATGATGGAAGGCTTATTAATGATTGATATTTTTATGGAGATTTAAAAACATGAGTGAAGTTCAAGAAACAACAACTACACAATCACCTTTGTTATTTAGTGATAGTGCAGCGACTAAAGTACGACAGTTGATAAAAGAAGAAAACAACGATGATTTAATGTTGCGTGTCTCTGTTCAAGGCGGAGGGTGTTCAGGTTTTCAATATGTTTTTACCTTCGATGAAAATCTTCAAGAAGGGGATACCGTTGTTGAGAATCAAGGCGTTAAATTGTTAATCGATTCAATGAGTTTTCAATACTTAGTGGGAGCTGAAATTGATTACACCGAGGGTTTGGAAGGTGAACAATTTGTGATTCGTAATCCTAACGCGGTCACAACTTGTGGTTGTGGATCCTCTTTTTCTGGTTAGACTAGTTCTACGTCACTTCAACTGATTTTGAGGCTAAAAACTTTAGCCTCAAACTTTGATCACTAATACTTTTGTACAGGATTTGTTTATAAAAAATTGATTTTAATCATTTTTTAAATTGTTAGAATCAGAATTAACAGAATTTAAGAATTAA
>JAGLHR010000826.1 GCA_023143415.1 Thiomargarita sp.
ATGGCACTTACTTAAGGATTATTGACTGCTGTAGGTTGGGTTAGCGATAGCGTCACCCAACATTCTCCTGCGATTGTCGGGTGACGCTACGCTAACCCGATCGACATTTTGAAGCCAAATTCGCTTAAGTAAGTGCCATTAGGGGCAATCCTTTATGGTTGCCCTGAGTAGTTACATATAAACCTGTATTAGACTTGTCCCTTAATAAACTAAGTTATTGATTTATATCATTTTGATATTTAGTATTTTCAAGGGTTTACGCTTATTAAGGGACAAGTCTATTAATCAACAAAATATACTATACTATATATCAACCGTTTTGATTTGAAAGGGGTTTTTCAATTTTTTGAAAGTGGATTTTCATCCAATTCATCAAGTCGAGGCTAACGTTTTTGTACTCAGCCTTGAGATTGCAAGGCTGACAGCTTTCGAGGCGAAAGTTTTTTTAAAGAAAAAACTTTCGCCTCGAAGAGGTTTTAGTTTTTTTGAAAAAAAAACTAAAACCTCGAATTTAGTCTGTTTTAACAGACTATTCGAGGTTCAAGTTTTTTCGGTAAAAAAACTTGAACCTCGAATGCTTTTAGCCTTGAAATTGATTTCAAGGCTAACCTCTGAGTAGTTACACGTTTTTATTCTAAAAACCTTAGACTTATCTGGGGAAAGTACCCGCCTTAATAATCTCTTTAATCCCAGCAAGGGCACCAATAACGCCAGATGTTTCTAAAGGCATTAACATCAGCTTTGTATTATCGGCAGTAGCGAGATTATTGACAGCCCCCATGTACTTAATGGCTATCAAATAATTCACGGCTTGCATTTCGCCATTTCTTATCGCTTCCGAGATGACTTCGGTTGCCTTCGCCTCAGCTTGTGCAAATCGTTCCCTGGCTTCAGCATCACGGAAAGCACTTTCTTTACGCCCCTCCGCTTCTAAAATCACCGCTTGTTTTTCACCTTCCGCCTCTAAAATTTCAGCCTGCCGTTGTCCCTCTGCTTCCAAGATGACAGCTCGTTTCTCACGTTCAGCCTTCATCTGTCGTGCCATTGCATCTATCAAATCTTGGGGTGGAGCAATATCCTTGATTTCGACACGTAGCACTTTAACTCCCCAAGGATTAGTGGCATCATCTACTATTTTGAGCAATTGTGTATTGATAATATCACGTTTAGAAAGTGCCTCATCCAAAATCATTGAACCCAATACACTACGAATATTAGTTATCGTCAAGTTCAATATCGCATTGGTTAAATTGCTAACTTGATAAGCGGCTTGTGCGGCATTAATAATTTGATAGAAAACAACACCATCTACATGCACCAATGCGTTATCTTTTGTGATAACATTTTGAGAAGGAATATCCATCACCTCTTCCATCATGCTCAACTTCCTACTAATCACATCAATAGCTGGGATGATAAGATGTAATCCTGGATCAAGAGATTTTGTATATTTACCAAAACGCTCAACAGTCCATTGCTGTCCTTGGGGTACCGATTTGACACCCATAAAGACTAATAACACCGCTAAAATTAAGAAAATAATGACGAAAATAGTAAAATCGCCGAAACTAATCATAATATTCTCCAGATCGAGGTTTTCGTTTTTTGAATTCGAGGTTTTCGTTTTTTGAAAAAATAACTACTCAGGGCAACCATAAAGGATTCGATTCGAGGTTCAAGTTTTTTTACAGAAAAAACTTGAACCTCGAATTGAGTTTTTTGAAAACAAAACTCAAACCTCGAATGCCCCTACAACATTTCAGCCTAAAGTTTT
>JAGLHR010000827.1 GCA_023143415.1 Thiomargarita sp.
TTAAATCTTATTGCCATTTTTAAGTACTATTTAAACTTTGAATTAGGCTCACATACATAAAGTGAGCTTTTTTCGTTTTAGTCGTTGAAATAACAAAAACGCAAATGATGACGGTCTCAAGTGTAATCACATAACTAATTGTTTTTAAAGTGTTTTTACTAAGCATAGAGTGAAATCCAACTATGAATATTCCAGAGCAAGAAAATCAATATATTGAATTTAAAAGAGAAACAGTCAGTTCTAGGGATTTAGCAGAGGAAATAGTTGCTTTTGCAAATGCTGAAGGGGGTGAAATTTGGCTAGGTGTTGAAGATGATAAAAGCATTTCAGGACTCTCACGCTGTTATGAAAAAGATGTCATCAATATCGGACGAACTGGTATTATTCCACCAATTAATTTGAGCTATCAAGAATACCCGTTTTAAGAACAGCAGGTTGCCTGTATCGTTGTTCCCAAGGGCGTAGATAGACCTTATTACTTGATGTTCAAGTTTTTTACCAAAGACAATAACTACAAGGATTGTATATAATATTCGAGGTTCAAGTTTTTCTTCAAAAAACTTGAACCTCGAATGGATTAGATCGTGGTTGTACTTGCTTGAAATATTTTATTATAGACAATTATTGTCGTTAGCAGTTGAAATCCTTTTTTATATACAATCCTTGTAGTTAGGGTTTGGCTTTAGAAAAAACTTGATCATCAAGTATTATACTTCCAGAAATCGCTACTATCTCCGTGTTGGCTCGACAAAACGCATTGCTTCTAGGGAAAAACTCATTCGCCTTTTTCAAGCGGCAGGTTTATTTCATTATGATCTGATTGAAATTGAGTTGGCTGGTGAGAGAGATTTGAATTATGATGAAGGAGAAGATTTTCGTGTTATATTAGGATTATAGATGTAGGCAAAATTATTGCCCACAACCCCTTATAGCGTATTTTGGAGTCTAACTTGATAACGAAAAACTGAAATGAATCATTTTGAAGTGTTTAATTTACCCGTCTCTTTTGAGATCGATACTGATAACCTTGCTCAACGCTATCGTGATTTACAACGTGTTGTGCATCCCGATAAATATGTGAACGCGCCTGACAGGGAACGACGATTGGCAATGCAAAAAGCGGTACAAGTCAATGAAGCCTTTCAAATTTTAAAAAATCCCTTGAATCGTGGACTTTACATATTGCAATTGCAAGGTATAGACACTAATGACAATAGCGCGATGGATAGCGAATTTTTAATAGAACAAATGGATTTGCGCGAAGAATTGGCTGATTTGAGAGAAAAAACGCAGCCTTTCAATGCGTTAAGCAATTTTATAAATCGTCTTGAAAAAAATAAGACTTTCTTGATTGATATCTTAAGCCAGCAATTTGCACAAAAAGAGTATCAATTGGCTCTTGAAAGTACAAAAAAATTCCAATTTTTCAAACGGTTACATGAAGAAGCGTTGAGTTTGGAAGAAGACTTTTTTTAAATTTCAACCCCCAATAGGAATTTTTAGTATGGCGTTACTACAAATTAGTGAACCAGGGCAATCTGCCGCTCCACATCAACACCGCATTGCTGCGGGTATTGATTTAGGAACAACCAACTCTTTGGTGGCTTCAATACGCAGTGGTTTAGCAGAAACACTCCCCGATATTGAAGGGCATCATTTATTGCCCTCTATTGTGCATTATGCTAAAGACGAACCGGCAATCGTGGGCAATGCGGCAAAACAATTTGCTAACACTGATCCACTGAATACAATTGCTTCAGTTAAACGCCTTATGGGGCGTGGTTTAAAAGATGTTAAAACCACCGGTACACGCTTGCCTTATGATTTTATAGAAAATGAAGGGCAAGGAATGCCAATGATTCGCACGGCGGCTGGTGATAAAAGCCCAGTACAGGTATCAGCAGATATTCTTAACGCGCTGAAAAAAAGGGCAGAAGAAACTTTAGACGGTGAATTGTCAGGTGTGGTGATTACTGTTCCCGCCTATTTCGACGACGCACAACGCCAAGCGACTAAAGATGCGGCGACTTTAGCAGGTTTAAATGTACTACGCTTACTGAACGAACCCACTGCCGCCGCCGTTGCCTACGGTTTAGATAAAGGAGCGGAAGGCATTTACGCCATCTATGATTTAGGCGGAGGCACCTTTGACATTTCCATTTTGCGATTGCATCATGGCATATTTGAAGTGATGGCAACGGCAGGAAATTCCGCTTTAGGCGGCGATGATATTGATCGCAGCATTGCCCAATGGATCATGCAAGAAGCGAATATCGCCGATGATGCTGAACATCATCATATTCGTCAATTGCTTGATGTCGCACGAACCGCTAAAGAAACGTTGACGACTCAAGATATTGCACCCATTCAGCTTGAAGGGCATATAAAATGGCAGGGCGAATTAACCCACGCACAACTAAATCAACTCATCGATCCGCTCATTCACAAAACGATTACGCCTTGTCGCCGTGCCATGCATGATGCCGGTTTAACGGTTGAACATATCAAAGAAATCGTCATGGTAGGCGGTGCCACCCGTATGCCCCGTGTTCGTGAAAAAGTTGGCGACTTTTTCAAGCGTTCACCACATACCGATATTGATCCTGATAAAGTGGTTGCGATTGGAGCGGCAATTCAAGCAGATATTTTAGCGGGAAATAAACCTGATGATGAAATGCTCTTATTAGATGTCATTCCCTTATCATTAGGGCTTGAAACAATGGGCGGTTTATCCGAAAAAATCATTCCACGCAATACCACCATTCCCGTCGCAAAAGCGCAAGAATTCACCACTTTCAAAGATGGACAAACCGCAATGCTTCTCCATATCGTGCAAGGGGAACGTGAATTAGTCCTTGATTGTCGCTCACTGGCTCGTTTTGAATTGCGTGGCATTCCAAAGATGGTTTCTGGCTCGGCGCGGATTCGTGTCACTTTTCAAGTAGATGCAGACGGTTTATTAAGCGTCTCTGCGACAGAAGAAACCACTGGGGTACATAGCGAAATTATCGTTAAACCCTCTTACGGTTTACAAGATGGTGATATTGAGCGTATGTTAAAAGACTCGTTAGAACATGCTAAATATGATATTGCCGCACGCACTTTACGCGAACAACAAGTTGAAGCCGATAGCGTTATCAATGCACTCCGCGCAGCCATCCAAGCCGATGGACATTATTTACTCAAACATCAAGAATTTTTAAAAATCAATGCAGCCCTTAATGACTTATTAAAAATTAAGGAAGGTACAGATGTCAAAGCCATCAAAAAGGCGATTGAACATCTTGACAATCTAACGCAATCCTACGCAGAACGACGGATGGATAGTGCCATTCATCGTGCCGTGAAAGGACAACATGTTGATGAATTATAAAAAATTATGCCTCAACTGATTTTTTTACCACATGACGAAATTTGCCCTGAAGGGGCAGTTATTGAAGCAAAACCCGGAATAACCATTTTAGACGCAGCGTTAGAAAATGGGATTGAAATAGAACATTCTTGTGAAAAATCAAATGCTTGCACAACTTGTCATGTGCTTGTTCGAGAAGGATTTGATTCTTTAGAAGAAGCAGATGAAATTGAAGAAGATTTACTTGATAAAGCTTGGGGGCTTGAAGCAGAATCGCGCTTGAGTTGCCAAGCAAAAGTCGCTGATGAAAATCTCGTTGTAGAACTGCCGCAATATACGCTTAATCAGATCAGTGAAAATCATTGAAAGGTGAATTATGAGCTTGAAATGGACAGATACGCAAGACATTGCAATTGAATTGTACGAAAAGTTTCCTGAAGTTGAACCGCAATATGTGAGTTTTCCTGACTTGCATCAATGGATTTTGGCACTTGAGGATTTTGATGATGATCCTCAGCGCAGCGGAGAGAAAATTCTGGAATCGGTTCAAACACATTGGATAAGTGAGGCGAGTTAGGCCAAACAAAAACCTGGCACTCGTAGGGGCAAACCTGTGTGTTTGCCCTTTTTTTTGTTCTAAGAAACGGCCAGTTTTTTTATAACGACTCAGGGCAACCATAAAGGATTGCCCCTACAACAATATTCTTATGTAGGGGCAATC
>JAGLHR010000828.1 GCA_023143415.1 Thiomargarita sp.
ATTTTCAGAATTTGAGAATTTTCAGTTCAGATTGATAACAGGCTTATTACGACTGAACGAGAAAAACTTTTACTGTAGGCGATGGATTTGTAACCTTTTCTACCTCTTTTGTTCCGCCAATTTAGGTATCGGTATTTTGGACGTTGTCTTGAGATCGCTTACGTTCGGAACGAAGTTTCCACTTGAAACGGATTCCGCGCAGTTGGACAATGAGAAATCAACTCGAAGTTCAGGCGGAATTTTACTTAATGCGGGCAAAAGTTCCTCAGCTTCACTTGGGATGATAAAAAATATTTTGCGCTTTTTGGCACGATTTATCAGGTTTTGTCCACTTATTTTTATTAGCACAGCCAAAATAGCTGTCACTGGTTCTACACTCCGTAAAGAGAGCATTTGAAAATATTGTTCATTTTTTGCGATTTTAGCGGTGAAATCGTGAAATGTTATGTTTGCCAAAGACAAATACTTTTCTATAGTGATAGCTGTGCGTCTCATATCTGATGGGAGGTCTATTGAATCCCAAGTTTCCTTGATAAATTCACCTATTTCTGTCCTCAACTCAAGCACTTTATCTTCTTCAAAGTCCAAGATTTCATCAGCTAATTCCAATCTATTCATTAAGCCTTCTGCCATTTCAAGTAAAGCCCTTAATTGAGCGGCTAGTCGAATTTGGCGAGAAGTTTGTTTGCTCCCTTTGTAGAGAACATCATGGGTTGATTCGGCAATCGCATATTGTAGTAATGTTTTTAGCTGCAATTCTAACTGTAACTTGTGAAGAAGTGCTTCAGTTTCAAAGTTCTCAGGTTTTAGCGAGATAATGAAATGGACATCATCATAATCAAAGTGTGTTGGTTTTTTTAAGCGATTTCTGATGACTTCTCTCACCGAAAATTTTTCATTAATCTCAGCTTCAACGTGAGGAAAATTGGTACGAGAGGGGACAACAATCGTACCAGCAAAAATATCATTACACTCATAAAGAGGTTGTTTTATCTCACCTTTCTGTAGTTTAGCGGTTAAACTCTCCGCAGATTTGACGCGATACCGAAAAAAACCATTATGGCGTTTGGCAATTTTGCTCAAAACGGGGATAGCAATTTCCTCAACTCTGTCAAGTAACGGTGCGACTTCAGCGAAAAAGGTAGAAACTTCAATTGGAATCTTCATGACGCGATAACCAACTTAGCTCGTATCACATCAGCCCGTTTTTTCCGACTACTAAGGCTACTGGTATTACTTTGAGCATGTTTATAGTAGGCTTTCCCTTCTTCAGTGGAGTGTGATTCAATCTCTTTAGAGAGTTTATCCAGTGCCTTTCGACTGCCCTGAATTTGAATCGTTTCACCATGAAGGTGAATTTCTCTAATCGCAGCCCATAAGCTGTAAATATCACTAATCTTACCAAAGGGCGCATTTGAAGTCGCCGATAAATTTAGCTTTTTCACAACTTCAAGGATGCGCTCAAAATCTTTGTAGAGCCGAATTTCATTCGGTATCTCATCATCATAATCCGCATAAATGTGATCAAGTATTTCTTTACCATTGAAAATACCCTTTTCAGTGAGTGTGATTAATTCAGAGACAAACTCTATATCTGACATTCTATCACTTCGGCTCTGAGTACAAATGGCGGAGTTTTGAAACCACGTATTTTTTGTCCACGTTTCACAGAAATGAATAAATTTGCCAGAATAGCGGGCATGTCTCAGTTCTTGGGCGTTCAACTTTGCCACATTTTTATTAAGCCGGTTAAACGCTTCATTGATTTCACTTGACGTTGCCGTACCCATTTCCTCAGACATTATCTGATAATCCAAAAACTTTCTCTGAATTTCTTTGGGTAATTCGGTAAAATATTTTTCTGAAATGTTAGGTTCATTTTCATTGATTGGTGTACAAAATTCACCATCAAGAAACTTAAAAATAGTTGAGAGTCGTTGTTTACCATCAACCACTTGATAAACAACATGATTATTGGCATCATAATCTTTCATCAAAAAAATGGTAGGAGACGGGTAATTATGGATAATCGTATCCACAAAAAATAGTCGATATCCTAAATTCCAAACACTCCGGCGTTGGTATTCTGGATTCAAATCCAACTTTTCCATCTTTCTGAGATCGATAAACCAAGATATGGATTGTGTTTTAGGTATTCTGTTCATGGGTTTCTCTCTGTCTTAATTTTTTTTCCTGTACAAAGCTGAAAATTCTCAAATTCTTGAATTGTGATTCAAACAATGAGAAAGGGTGAAATTTTTCTTTATCGGGAATAATTAAAGTTTGAATCAGAATTTTCAGAATTTGGGAATTTTCAGAATTGATATTCATTAAGCGATTGATTTTATTATATTTATGATAATTTTCGCCCTTTTAAACTTCAAAATCACTCATTGATTTTGAATTTAATTGAATATTCTGAAAATTCTTAAATTCTCAAATTCTGATTCAAACTATGAGGGAATAATTAAAGTTTGAATCAGAATTTTCAGAATTTGGGAATTTTCAGAATTGATATTTATTAAGTTATTGATTTTATTATATTTATCAATTTAAGCCATTTTAAACCTCAAAATCACTCATTGATTTTGAATTGAATTGAGTATTTATTCTGAAAATTCTCAAATTCTCAAATTCTGATTCAAACAATGAGAAAGGATGAAATTTTTCGGTTTTCGTGAAATTATAGATGATAATCTCTTTATCATCAGCATAAGTTTTCAGGTATTTACAAGTTTTTTCAAAAAACGGAGTTTATAACCTCGTTCCTCGCATTCCAAAACATCTGCATCCAAGGACCATTTTCATTCTGCCAATCATCAGGCAACCATGAATATTGGGTACTTAAAAAAAGCCTTTCTGGATGCGGCATCATAATCGTAAAACGACCATCTGGCGTTGTCAACCCTGTTATGCCATCAGGTGAACCATTGGGGTTTGCAGGATAAGATTCTGTGACCGCACCATAATTATTCACATAGCGCAATGCGACTAAATCATTTTCAATCGCAACGTTTTCTACCCGCCCTTCACCATGAGAGACAACAACGGGTAAACGTGAGCCCGCCATGCCTTTTAAAAATATTGAAGGCGAATCAGTCACTTCGACCATAACCAACCGTGCCTCAAATTGCTCCGATTGATTCCGCACAAAATTGGGCCAATGGCTCGCACCCGGTATTAAATCGCGCAATTGTGCCATCATTTGACAACCATTACACACGCCTAATGCAAACGTATCGGAACGGTGAAAAAATGCTGAAAATTCGTCGTAGGCGCGGTGATTAAATAAAATTGATTTCGCCCAACCGCTCCCAGCACCCAATACATCGCCATAAGAAAATCCACCACAAGCGGCTAATCCCTTAAAATCTTTAAGGCTAATACGCCCTTTTAAAATATCGCTTGAATGAACATCAATACAATTAAAGCCTGCTCTATCAAAAGCGGCAGCCATTTCTAATTGTCCATTAACGCCCTGTTCGCGGAGAATCGCAATACGGGGACGATTGCCCACGATATTCGGTGCTTTGAATTTAAAAGTACAATAAACCGATAATCCAGGCTTATCCACTTCGAGTTGTTCATATTCTTGCTGGGCGCAATCAGGATTATCACGCATTTTTTGGAGATGATAGCTCGTTTCATTCCATGTTCTTTGCAAGGTATGACGTGGCAAACTTAAAAGCAGCCTGTCGTTTTGATAAAAATTCAGTCTGTCCTGATGATTCGGTTTTCCTAACTTGAAAACATGTTCACCAAAATCAGTTTGTTGGGCAAACCAATTTTGCACTTGAACAACATCAGTCTTTTTCACTTGAATAACCGCACCCAATTCTTCATTAAACAAAGCAGAAAAATGATTTGTATCCAAGCATTCTAAATTGATATCCAAACCAGTATGCCCTGCAAATGCCATTTCACAGAGTGCCGTTAATAAACCACCGTCAGAGCGATCATGGTAGGCGAGTATTTTGCCCTGTCGGTTTAATGCTTGAATTGCCTGAAAAAAGTCTTTCAAATCCTTTGGATTATCCAGATCGGGGGGTGTATTTCCCAATTGATTATAAACCTGCGCTAATGCAGAACCCCCCAAGCGATTTTTACCCCGCCCTAAATCTATCAATAACAATGCCGTATCACCGCCTCGCAGTTGTGGTGTCAAACTACGGCGAATATCTGAAACGCGCGCAAAGGCGGAAATAATCAAAGATAATGGTGTGGTAACTGATTTATCTTCCCATTCTGTGTGCATGGATAATGAATCTTTACCAACGGGGATATTAATACCCAGAGCAGGGCATAATTCCATCGCCACCGCTTTGACGGTATCAAATAAAGCGACATCCTCGCCCGGCTGCCCACTCGCCGCCATCCAATTCGCCGAGAAAACAATGTCGCTAAGATCATCAATACACGCGGCGGCAATATTGGTTAACGCTTCACCGATAGCCATACGTCCAGAAGCGGGTGCGTTTAGCAAAGCTAAAGGGGGGCGTTCACCAATTGCCATCGCTTCGCCCGTGAAACGACCATAATTGGTTGCTGTCACCGCACAATCAGCAACGGGAATTTGCCAACGCCCAACCATTTGATCGCGTACTGTTAAACCGCCAACGGTGCGATCACCAATGGTGATTAAAAACTGTTTACTGGCGACGGTGGGTAAGCGGAGCACTCGTAAAATGGCTTCTTCTAAGTTTGAAATCCCCACTAACTCCTCATCAAAGGAGGGAGTTATTCCATTATTATTAATAGGGTTTTTAGTCTTTATCAAAGGAGAAGTTGGAGGTTCACGTTTAACCTCACGACGCATTTTAGGCACTTTTCCAAATAACACCGATAGCGGCATATCAATCAGCGTTGTTCCCCGATCCGATAAAGATAAGTGTTGTGCCTCAGTTGTTTTTCCAACCACCGCATAAGGGCAACGTTCTCTATCACAGAATCTGGCAAATAAAGGGTATTTGTCTGGCAAAATCGCCAGTACATAGCGTTCTTGCGCTTCATTAGACCAGATTTCCATCGGCGACAAACTGGGATCAGCAGAAGGAATGGCACTTAACTGAAATTCTCCCCCACATTCTTGCACCAGTTCAGGTAAAGCATTCGATAATCCGCCTGCACCGACATCATGTAGAGAGATAATAGGATTATCCGTGCCCATTCGCCAACAGGTATCAATGACTTCTTGACAACGCCTTTGCATTTCGGGATTGCCGCGCTGTACAGAAGCAAAGTCTAACTCTTCACAACGCTGCCCTGCTGCCATTGACGATGCTGCACCGCCGCCTAAACCAATTAACATGGCAGGACCGCCTAATACAATCAATAAACTATCAGGGGGTATTTTGTTTTTTTGGACATGCGCTGGACGAATATTACCTAATCCCCCTGCTAACATAATGGGTTTATGATAACCACGCCGTCGTCCATTCACTTCCATTTCAAAAGTCCGAAAATAACCACATATTGCTGGACGACCAAATTCATTATTAAAGGCACTGGCACCGATGGGTCCTTCTAACATGATTTGCAGAGCTGTTGCCTTATGAGACGGTGTTTCGTAGGGCGTTTCCCAAGGCTGTGGTGCATTGGGCAAACGTAAATGTGAGACTGAAAATCCTGTTAAACCCGCTTTAGGTTTTGCACCACGCCCTGTTGCCCCCTCATCACGGATTTCACCGCCTGAACCTGTCGCCGCGCCGGGAAAGGGTGAAATCGCCGTTGGGTGATTATGCGTTTCGACTTTCATCAAAATCGCCGTTTCTTCTTCAACATAACGAAAAACCTCAGAGGTTTTGGAAACCTCAGATGTTTGGTTCAAAGAGGTTTGGTTCAAAGAGGTTTGGTTCAAAGAAAGTTCAGGCAAAAAACGGGTACTCTTAAAACCCTTTATCACCGCAGAATTATCGTGATAGGCGGAAATGACAATCCCTGGATGTTGCTGATAAGTATGGCGTATCATTTGAAATAAGGACAAGGGCTGTGTTTGTCCATCAATCACCCAGATTGCATTAAAAATTTTATGCCGACAATGCTCAGAATTAGCCTGGGCAAACATCATTAATTCGACATCGGTTGGATTTCTTTGTAAGTTTATGAAATTGTTGAATAAATAAGAAATTTCATCGTCAGAAAGGGCCAATCCTTGTGCTTGATTAGCTTGAACAAGGGCTTGTTTTCCTTGTTCTAATAAATTAATCGTCCGCAATGGACGCGCCGTCGCTTGACTAAAAAAACTGTCTATTTCATCAATTGCTAATAACACTTTCTCTGTCATGCGATCATGAATTAAAGCACTGATTTGAGTGATTTGTGATTGTTCAAGTGGCGCGTCTGCTGTAAAATGCCATAATACCCCCCGTTCTAATCGTTTCACTGCTGACAAGCCACAAACTGTCGCAATATCTGTCGCTTTACTGGACCAAGGTGAAATCGTGCCAGGGCGAGGAACGACCAAAAGTTCTCCCTTTTGAAAAAGAGGGCTGAGGGGAGATTTGCTATAGGGTAATAAAGCACGTAATTGAGTCTCTTCACTCTCACTGAGTCTATGTTCAATATCAACAAAATACAGATATTGTGTTTCAAGCGTTGTAAGAGAAGGTACATCAATTTTTGCTCTATTCAGTATCTTTTCAAGACGAAATGTTGAATAAGCGGAGCCGCCGATATAATACATAAAAACCTCAGTAGTTGACAATATTTGAATATTATATTAACGTTATATATGATTAAGAATTAGAGATGTGGAATCAGTCTTTAAAATCAAACCTCAGAGGTTTTGAAAACCTCAGAGATTTTTAAATAAGTGACTTGATGCTCAAAATTTTAAGGATTAAAACGATTTTAAAATACAATGAACGATGACAAAAAACCACTAATATTGATCGCGGATGACAATTCGTTGAACCTGAAAATATTAGAAAATATGTTGAAAAGAAAGGGATATCAAACTGTGCTTGCAGAAAATGGTTATCAAGCGTTGGAATTGCTGCAAAATCAACAACCTGATATTATTTTGCTCGATATTATGATGCCTGGTGTGAACGGGATAAAGGTTTGTCAGTCTTTAAAAGAAAAAGAAAGTACAAAGAATATACCCGTTCTATTTATTACTGCATTATCAGATACAAAGGATAAATTAAAAGCGTTTAAGGCTGGTGGTATTGATTATATCACCAAGCCGTTTATACAGGAGGAAGTGCTTGCCAGGATAAACGTTCATATCGAACTAAAAAAGGCAATGGAGAGATTAAAAGCGTTGTCGGTAACAGATGAAATGACAGGCGTTTTTAATCGAAGGTGGGCTTATGAGATTTTAGCGAAACAAATTGAAATCACTAATAGGGAAAATTCCAGTTTAGTTATTTGTTATATAGACATAGATCATTTAAAAATAATAAATGATAATTATGGTCATGCGGAGGGCGACAAACTTATTAATACCGTTGTAAACGCGCTTAATAGTGTTATCAGGGCATCAGATTATATTTTTCGTATGGGCGGTGATGAATTTTTGCTCATATTTCCAAAAGCAAAGCTGACTGATTCCGATAATATGATTAAAAGAATTAGGGAAAGTTTGCGTGACAAAAAAATGAAAGGTATTCCTATTGATTTTAGTTTTGGCTTTTCTGAATTTCAGGCGAAGGATAATTTATTACCAGATGAATTAATAAAAATAGCTGATTCAAATATGTATCAGCAAAAAACGGAAAAGAAGCGTGATGTCGTAATTGAATCATGAATTTTAATGCTGTGACGAGAAACCAAGTTTTTTCGTAACGACTCAGGGCAACCATAAAGGATTGCCCCTACATCAGAATATTGTTGTAGGGGCAATCCCTTGTGGTTGCCCTGAGTATTTTGTAGGGTGGGCAAGGTCCTTTTCTTGCCCACCGAGATCGAAATGGTGGGCAACCACGTTGCCCACCTACAATTAATCAAACGGATGCCGCCTTATAATAGTGTCATTGCGTTCCGCCCCCGTCGAAATAATATCTATCGGCGTTTCAAGCAAACTTTCCAGTTTCTCTATATAAGCACGCGCATTCACAGGTAAATCCTCATAACGGCGCACCCCAGCAGTCTGATCATTCCACCCCGGCATCTCAATATAAATTGGTTGACAACGGGCTAAATTCTCTACACCCATTGGTAACGTTTTCAATTCTTCTCCATCACAGTTGTATCCAACACAGATACGCATCGTCTCTAAACCATCAAGCACATCCAGTTTAGTGAGACAAATTCCCGTGAGACTATTCATAGCGCAAGCACGTCGCATGGCAACAATATCAATCCAACCACAGCGGCGAGAACGACCTGTTGTCGCCCCAAATTCATGGCCTTTGCTAGACAAATGTTTACCAATGTCGTCAAATAATTCTGTTGGAAAAGGACCAGAACCCACTCGCGTGGTATAGGCTTTGGTAATGCCTAAGATATAACCTAAATTGCCTGGTCCGACACCGCTACCCGTCGCAGCACCGCCGGCTGTTGTATTAGATGAAGTAACAAAAGGATAAGTACCTTGATCAATGTCTAAAAAGGTACCCTGTGCGCCCTCAAATAGCACATTTTTACCTTGAACATGCAACCCTGCTAATAATTCAGGAATATCACTCACCATTGGCGTTAAACTGTCAGCCATGCGAAGTGTTTCATCTAAAACTTCTTTAAAATCAACAATTTGGATTTTGAAATAATGCTGTAACGCAAAATTATGATACTCCATCACTTCTTCGAGTTTAGTGGCAAATTGCTTAGGTTCCAATAAATCACTGAATCGTAAACCCCGTCGCGCCACTTTATCCTCATAAGCGGGACCAATTCCGCGCCCCGTTGTACCGATTTTTGCCTCACCACGCGCTTGCTCACGCGCCTGATCGAGGGCGACATGGTAGGGCAAGAGCAAAGGACAAGCGTCACTGATACGCAAACGCTCCCGCACGGGAACGCCTTTGGCTTCAAGCATTTTAATTTCTTCCAGCAATGCACTGGGCGATACCACCACGCCATTACCAATAAGACATTGTACCCCTTCACGTAAAATGCCGGAAGGAATCAGATGTAATATGGTTTGTTGGTTGTCAATAACGAGCGTATGTCCAGCATTATGTCCACCCTGAAAGCGTGTCACGGCGGCGGCGCGTTCAGTTAATAAATCGACTACTTTGCCTTTACCCTCATCGCCAAATTGTGTTCCGATGACTACAACGTTTTTACCCATAATATTTCTCTGTGTTAATAAGGAACGTGCATAAAATAACTTAATAAATGTAGGGTGGGTAGGAACGAAGTGGAAA
>JAGLHR010000829.1 GCA_023143415.1 Thiomargarita sp.
TCGTTTCACTCTACCCACCCTACGATCCTGTTTCAAACTTTCCCTTGTTTTAAGTTTAGGTGTAGCAAGGGCAAGTCTATTTTTATCACACTTAAACACTTTAACTTGGTAGGAGACATTAAATTATGTCAATTCAATATAAACGTACCAATTGGGTACGACTTGGGCGATTGCTACCTGCATGGCTTTTGGCTGGTTTTATTTCCAGTTTGGCTTTTGCGGTGCCTGTCACAACCAATTATCAAGGCTATTTGGAAAATACGGATGGTGAGCCGTTAGATGCTACTGTCAATATGACTTTTGCCCTGTACGATACAGCGCAAGGGGGCAACGCATTATGGACTGAAACCCATCAACAGGTAGAGGTAACTCATGGTGTATTCAGTCTGATTCTTGGTAGTACCACGCCGTTTGATGATAATAGTTTAGATGGTGAACGTTATCTCGGCGTCACTGTGGACACTGATCCTGAAATGGCTCCTCGTCAACCATTAACCAGTGCTTTTTTTGCGATGCGGGCTGGGGTTGCGGATTCGGTGAAAGCGGCTTCGGTGGAAACTGAAAGTATAGCCGACGATGCGGTGACTACTGAGAAAATTGTTTCTCAAGCCATTACTGGTGATAAAATCGCTGATTTGTCTGGGCATAACGTGACCGAGTTGGATGATGTGGAAAATGCTGGGAGTGGCAAGATTATTAGTGATGCGGAACGGGAGAAGTTGGAAAGTTTAACCCCCGGCGGTGGTAGTGCGACTTTTGAGTATTTGAATGTGGAAAAAGAATTGAAGGTTGGAGAAAATACATTATATCTGACAGGAGATGCACAAGGGGGTAAGATTTGGACAACTGGCAGTCTGAGTAATGATGATCCAAATATTGACATCAACGACACAAATAATCCACCACAAGTTAGTCTAAACAGGCTTGTTCTACAGAGTAATGGTGGTAATGTTGGCATCGGCACAAATAACCCACAAGCCAAATTGCATGTTAATGGTGGCATTGCCCTTACCGGTCATATAGATGGTAAACGTCCTGATGGTACTCTTGGAATTCATGCAAATGGATGGTCGCAACATGGATCTGGTATTGAATTAAGTGGAAATGATCATCCTAGTCGGCCAGGAAGGTTAGCTTTAATTGCAGGCCATGGAGGTGGAGATGGAGCCATTATATTTGCGAATTATGATGGTTCTACTTGGATTCACAATATGATTGTCAAAAACAATGGCAATGTCGGAATCGGTACGACAAATCCGGGGGCAAGTTTGGAGGTTCATCAAGACACTTCAAATGAATATGCCTTACGCCTATTTCATACTCAGGATGGAGGTGGAAATGGTATTCTCATAGAGTCAAATGGTGGAGATAATGATGATACCATGTTAAAGATCAGGGGTGATTTAAATGGAAGCCCAAAGGATCTCTTTATTATAAAAGGAACGGGCAAAGTCGGCATCGGCACGACATCCCCAAGTGCAAAATTGCACGTTGCTGGTGGTTTAAGAGCAAAAAAAGGCGACACTGGCCAAATTAATCAATCAAACGTTGGTTATGCTTTTGAAGAAGACGGAGATACGGGTATGTTTGCGGTAGGTGGAAGTGCTGCTGGCAGTAGTGATCTTATTTTGAAAAAAGATAATCAAACAAAATTCCGTATTATGTCAAATGGTGATGTTTGTATTGGTAATTGCTGATTAGTGCTAATTGTGGCTTAACTTACTTCGCAGTACCGCAAAAACTTGTACCACGAAACAGATGTAAACTATTGATTCATAGTTGTAAGTTTTTCTATGTTGCGGTATTGCCTACTAACGTTCTTATTGAAGGAGGCTTGTAAGGATGAAATTACATCTCAAAAAATATGTTCCTACAACGTGGTACCTGAACTTGGAGTACCCACCCCAAAAGCGATGGCGAGACTATCTTGCCCAGTGGAGTATGGTGGGATTACTCGTGGTATTTTCATTAGGTAACATTTTGCCTACAACCAGCTTTGCCATGCTTGTTTCCAATGAAATGATGGAAGTGCTGGGTGAATGGGCCAGTGACGCCAATAAAGGTACCAGTCTAACCGATTATGTTCAAAATGTTGCTCCTGATCTACTTAGCGATACTCAGAGAATTGTGAATCATCTTGATAAGAAAAGATGTAGTAGCAGCAAAGGCGGCTGTGCTTCTTGTGCTTGCGAAGTATTTCCATCGTTTCAGGTCAGTGCCGAAGACGAGGAACATGATGATGACATAAAGTACCGAAAATGGCCTAATCAAGATGAAATAAAGTCACAGATAAAGTGGGATGCATCTGCACCTAGTGCGGCACATAGCGGAGACTTATATCGCTATATATATCATAGTCAAAATGATGCCGACTACCAGAGAGACCATTACACGAGACTTAGATTGCAAATACTTTGTCTTGATAGTAACAACAACCAATGCAATGGCAATTGCAATGGTCAGCTTGAGCAGCAAGTGGAATATGGATCACATGTAAGAGCAAAAAATGAAGTGTCTGGACCTTGGAGCAAAGGATCGGATGCTCTTTCGTCAGATACAGGCATACTATATTACGATCCACCTGGGGGTGGTGGGCAACAGGTATTCTTCCAAAAAGCAGTCGTTGCAAAAATTTCGGGAAGAAGTACTTGGGATGCAGAATCAATTTTGCAGACCATTAAGAATGGAATCCTCATATATACTGCTATTCAGACAAATGGTTTTGAAGAACTAGCGGGTAATACTGAGCTACTTGATAATACAATAAAACATTTGCTAGGTTTAAGATCACAAGAGGGTAACGATGGCGTGGTAGATGAGAATATGTATGTCGAGTATGATTCAGCAGGAGATAACCCCATTGACATAATAGAAGGACAACAGTATGCTGTCAATTTACGAAGTATTGGTAAGGCTTATGGATATGGTTGGGGAGGTCATAGTGAGAGTTGGAGTTTCTATGGCAGTTCGTACTTTTGGACTGCCGTCGCTAGAAATTTTAGCTGTGATTCAGGAGTTGTTCCGCCACTCCATATAGGTATGTGGCGTTATGATGATCAAGAAGGGCCACACACTCTTGCTGGATTGCAGGATAATGTGGAAGATTATTTTTTCACTGGATTGGGTATCCAAGTTGATGCTTCAAATAATGAGGGAAGCATTACAATTGGAACACCTGGTGGGTGTGTTCCACCCCCATCAGGTGACTGGATTATCACAAACAGTTGTACATTTGAAGGTTCCGCCACCGCGCCTGCCAATGTCATAGTAAAAGATGGAGCGGTACTTACCATTGCAAATGGAGCGGCGCTTGACATAGATTTCTTAAATCACAATCTCACCGTTAAGCAGGGTAGTAATGGCGTACTCATTAAAAATGGTGGAAAGATACATTAGGGAGGTAAAATAATTACCCATTCGCCTTGTGTTATTTCAAGGCGAATAACGTGAGTTCTACCTTATTTTTCAATAGGTTACAAAATTACTTATTTAATCATAAATTAGTTTTAACTTACTGATTATAAACAATTTTTAGATTATAAATGCCATATAACTAGAATAGTAATATCTCTCTTTTAGCATACTATTAAGTAATATCAAGGTATATACTATATTATTAACTCCTTGATAAAACAGGAAATGTTTGCAACGGTTTGATATATTTAAGAAATTTATCACTCATTGATTTTTAAAGTCGAACTCACGTTAATAGCTCAACAAGTAGGCTAAAGCCTAATGGCACTTACTTAAG
>JAGLHR010000083.1 GCA_023143415.1 Thiomargarita sp.
AATCGCTTTGCGTAACATCAGTTTAATAACATCCGAAATTTTCAATCCACCTTGTAGTTTCGTATATTATTCAATTCTCATTAGCATTTCGGTGGGCAACAAAAATACGTTGCCCACCCTACAAAATACTCAAAGATTGCCCGTAGAACAAAAACACGAGGAAGTCTTAAGTGTGTTAGGTTTATTCATACTCAATCGTTTTCGCAAAATCACTTATGAGGAGGTTATTGCTATGTTGAAATTTGATTTGATGGATACGGTTGCTGGAAAGCAATTGTATGAAATGGGATTGCAGAAAGGACATGGCGATGGATTACAAAATGCCAGAGAGAATGCCAAAGAGACTCTGCTTGAAGTTTTGAATATACGATTTGGAATCGTACCCAACGACATCATTGAAAAAATTCGGGCCACTAGCCGTTTGGATATGCTGAAACACCTTATCATACAAGCCACGTTGAGTTCTGATTTGGAGAATTTTAAGGGAAGGTTGCCTCGTCATTAATAAATTCTGTTTCGTCAACGAATGAAGAAGCTAAGTAGTGAAGCATAAGTTTTAATACTTTTTGGAATCCAACGCTTCAGCTTTGGGCGTTTTTTCTGAGTCCAACGCTTTAGCTTTGGAACCGTGGTATTAAGTCGCCAAAGCTAAAGCGTTGGACTCCAAAAACGCCCAAAGCGTTGGACTCCAAACCAAAGCGTTGGACTCCAAAATTTTAACTCTTAATTCTATGGTTCAATACTTAAAGGACACAAAAATGGCAAATCGGACTGTTATGATAATGGTGGGACCAGACGGCGTGGGAAAAACGACGCTTCTTGCCACAATGTACCATGAATTGTCATTGATGAATAATTCGTCTGGATTTGAATTTACAGCGAATGAAGACACGCGCCATGATCTTCAAGAAGCTTATCAGAAACTCAGTCGCATCATTACACAACCGACTTTTACACAGACGGGTTCACTTTTGAAAGGCACCGCTGGTATCGTCGAACGCCAATTTGAAATCTTGTTTAAGGGCAAAAAAGAATTAGAATTGGCGTTTTGTGATATTGCTGGTGGTCTCATTCGCAGCAAAGAGAACAATCCGGATTTTGATGATTTTAAAAATAAGTTAAAAGAAGCACTCGTCATTATTAATGTGATAGACGGTTCCGCCCTTGTTGAGGGCAATGATGAATTGTTAAATTCAAAAAATGACCCGATACAAGTTTATGATTTATTGCGTTCCAAACTCCTGGATGAGCAAAATGTGATGCTTTTATTTGTGATCACAAAATGCGAAGCATGGCTAAAAAATGAATCCCGTCAAAAACAGTTAGAAGCGGCTTTTGAAAAACGCTATGAACTTATTCTCAAATTAATCGGTGAATCTGAAAATGCGGTTGGTGTATTAATTCCTGTTAAAACATTGGGTTGTGTCGAATTTACCCATATTCTGGAAAAAGAAATAATCTTTGTCAGAAAACCCAATTTGCAATTTAAACCAGAAAATATTGATCAACCTTTGCGTTATGCCCTCGCGTTTGCTTTACTACAGCATCATCAAAACCGTAATCGCTGGAATCGTTTTATGCGTTGGCTTTGGAATGAAGATATTGCGTTTCAAAAGGCTTTAATAGAATTTGCTGAAGCGCGTTCTCATCTCTTTAAAATTTATGGACATTCCTTACTCATTGATATTGATATTGAAATTGAGGTAACAAAATAATGATTGTAAGAAAACCTGTCGCGTTACACGGTACAGCCGTTCATACACGAGACATTAAACCGGGTAAAGATTATGATTGGTACGTCAAAGCGGGTGATTTGCAACTCTTTGATAAAATGGATGAAATTTACCGTATCGCCCTACGCGATGTTGAAGGCGATGCGCCAAAATTAGCCATTATTATTGATGGACAACGTATCGGTTTGCTGATTGGAGACTTGCCCAGTCAACGGGTGGATCATAGTCAACGAGTGATACATGATACCCTTTATTTAGAATTTGATCGGGAATATCATCGAACCGTCTTACATACCGCTGCCGTTTTACTACTCTGTCCAAAAAAGACTTATAAGCCGCATGAACAACATTTTACCCAATATGCGGAAGAATTATTTCTTCGTCACTCGCAGGAAAAAGAACTGATTTTCAAAACGGCAACATTGCCTGTTGTGAGTCAACAGCCTAATTTCAATTTACCGCTCATTCGGCAAGAGAAAATAGCCTTATTTTCTGATCTGATAAATCGGAATCGCTGTGCGCGTTATCTGCTTTATTTTACAGAACGTGAGAATATCCGTTTTTCTTTTGTCTCGACAGGGCGGCTAAATCTTGAAAAATGTGAGCAAGTTGCAGAGAAAAGTGATGAATGTTTATTGCTAACACTCTCTTCTGAAGTGCCACAAGAAATCAATTTGAAAAAGGGGAAAAGTTCTCGTTTCGGGATTTAGAAGAAAAAACCGGCCATTTTTTTGAAATCTGGCAGGTTTATCGTTAAAATCCAGAAAATCCTGATTCTGACATTTTAAAAATATGAAAAAACGAAATGCACTGTTATTTAATCAAGGTGGTAAATGTTTTTATTGTGATGCCAATTTAGAACTTCATGAAGCCACTATTGATCATGTAATACCACAATCCAAAGGAGGCACAAACGACTTAGATAATTTAGTCGTTTGTTGTCAATATGCTAATCATGCTTTTAGGGATTACTCGCCTAAGCAAAAAATGGCTGTCATTAAACAGCTTGATCCTTTTTCCTGTCAAAAAATTTTCCCAAGGGATGAACTAACAAATAGGGATGAACCAACAAATGTTGAGGTTGAAAATGTTTCGCAGATTGAGGAAACGACTGAGAAACCCGCTAAAAATCCGAAAAAGAAACCCGCTAAAAATCCGAAAAAAACAAGCCCTGATATTTCAATGGCTTATAAATTACTCCTTCAAGCCATCGATTTTTTTGAGAAAGAAGGTAGAGAAGTGGTGAGTTCTCAAGTGAAGACAAAAATGTTGGAATTAAATCCTTCTTTTAAAGAATCTGACTATGGATTTAGTCAATTTAATCAATTTTTGCTTCAAGCCAAAGAAGAAAAAATTATAACCCTTAATAAGTACAAAACGACTAATAATTACATTATAAAAAGGAGTTCAACGCTTTAGCTTTGAGCGTTTTTGGAGTTCAACGCTTTAGCTTTGAGCATTTTTGGAGTTCAACGCTTTAGCTTTGAGCTTTATTCTATTTCAATTGCCAATTACCAATATCTGCATTGATCTCGCTGCCATCAGGTATGCCATCCGCCCCTTGCGAGTAAATATCAAGTTCTCCGTGTATCCCAGGGCTAAGATAATTATAAGGAAATCCCCAAGGATCAGTAGGAACGCTGTTTAAATAACCGCCTTGTTTCCATTGACGAGGTTCAGGAGGAATCGTCGTTCTCGTAATGAGTGCTTCTAAACCTTGATCGGTGGTGGGATAAATATAATTATCCAATTTGTACAATTTCAAAGCGGTTTCAATTGCGCGAATATCCTGCTCAACTTTAAGCAGACGGGCTTTGTCTGGATTATCCATAATTTTAGGCACAACTAAAGCGGCGAGAATGCTTAAAATCACCACAACAACCATGACTTCTATTAATGTAAATCCTTGATTTTTAATGTTTTTTGACATTTTTTATCCTGTTATTATGACCTCTTTGATGTTTCGGAAACGGGGCATAAACCTGACAGGTTTTTGAAACCTGTCAGGTTTTTTCTGAGAGGATATTGTAATTGACATTTTGTTGGCTGACTAATGATTTGATCTAATTCAGCTATTATCATTTTTGAATTCAACGCTTTATCTTTGGGCAACATTTTGGAGTTCAACGCTTTAGCTTTGGGCAACATTTAGACATCATTATACCTTATAATCATAAAAAAGCCACTTTTCAGATTCACTTAAATTCACAACTTGGAGACAGTAAATGCCACTAACACCCAAAGCCCCAGAATTACTGGAAATCATCGCAATGGTCGATAAAAATTTTCCAGAAGCAAAATCTCAACAAATTAAACATTTTGTTCAACAATGTTGCGACATCAAAAACATAGAAAATCGGTTAATCGAAGTCACTCGTACTTGGTTAGAAACGTTACAAAGAGCCATCATAAAACAGAACGGCGAAGAACAAGGCACACGTCTTTTTTATCGCTATGAAAACGCATTTCCAATCGCCTATCGGGAAGATTTTTCTGCCCGTCATGCAATCGACGATATTGAAAAGATAGAACGTCTTAATCAGAATAATAGCGGTCTCGGCAGCCTAGTTCGCCCTGTTGAAGCCCTTGAACATTCACTGCATTTCAAACTGTTTCACGCCCAAAGCCTGATGTCTCTCTCTGAAGTCTTACATAAATTGGAGAATATGGGAGTCAAAGTGATCAGCGAGCGTTCTTATGAAGTGCAGACAACTCCCCCTGTTTGGATTCAAGATTTTTGTCTGCTACATGAAAAATCAGTGGAAATCAGCGAAGTGAAAGAGGGATTTCAAGAAGTCTTTGAACGAGTCTGGCGGGGCGATATTGAAAATGACGGCTTTAACCGCCTTGTCTTACAAGCCCAATTAAACTGGCGAGAAATCACGATTTTCCGTGCCTACTGGAAATATTTGCGACAAACAGACGGTCGTTTTAGCCAAGAATATGTTGAACAAGCCCTGGTTAATAACCCAATTACTGTCAGATTATTACACAAATTATTCCAAGCCCGTTGCAACCCTGCACTCAATACATCGAATGTCGATGCAATAGAACAAGAGATTGAAAAATCACTTGATTCAGTCGCCAGTTTAGACGAAGATCGTATTTTACGGCGGTTTTTAGGGGCAATTTTAGCCACATTACGGACGAATTATTTTCAACGGGATGCCAAAGGGGAGCCTAAACCCTATCTCTCCTTTAAATTTGATCCCAGCAAAATGCTAGACTTACCCGAACCGCGCCCGATGTTTGAAATATTTGTCTATTCGCCCCGTGTCGAAGGCGTGCATTTACGCGGTGGCAAAGTCGCACGCGGTGGCATACGTTGGTCAGATCGGATAGAAGATTTCCGCACAGAAATACTCGGACTGCTCAAAGCCCAAATGGTCAAAAATGCCGTCATTGTACCTGTTGGCTCAAAAGGGGGCTTTATCGCCAAACGTTTACCAACAGAAGGGGGACGTGATGCGATCTTGACAGAAGGCATCGCCTGTTATAAAACGCTTATTCGTGGCTTATTAGATTTAACTGATAATTTTGTCGAAGGCAAAATCGTACCCCCTCAAAACGTGCTTCGGCATGACGAAGACGATCCCTATTTAGTAGTCGCAGCAGATAAGGGCACAGCCACGTTTTCTGACATAGCCAACGAAGTGGCGAAAGAATACCAATTTTGGCTTGGTGACGCTTTTGCCTCTGGCGGTTCTGCTGGTTATGATCACAAAAAAATCGGCATCACAGCGCGGGGCGCATGGGAATCGGTCAAACGGCTTTTTCATCAAATAGGCTTAAATACCCAAACACAAGATTTTACAGTCATTGCCATCGGCAGCATGTCAGGCGATGTTTTTGGAAACGGCATGTTATTATCCCCCCATATTAAGTTATTAGGGGCATTTAGCCATCTTGATATTTTCTTAGATCCCAATCCCGATCTCCAACAAAGTTTCCAAGAACGTCAACGCATATTTAACTTACCTCGCTCCTCCTGGGCAGATTATGAAAACTGCTTGATTTCAGAAGGCGGTGGCGTATTTTCACGCCGTTCCAAATCAATTGCAATATCACCCCAAGTCCAAACCATATTAGGCATACAAACCAATTCGCTCACACCTAACGAATTAATCCAAGCCATGTTACGCGCTCCCGTTGACTTATTATGGAATGGGGGCATTGGCACTTACGTCAAAGCCCAAACAGAACATTCAATGGAGGTCGGCGACAGGGCTAACGACGCTTTACGAGTCAACGGACAAGACTTACGCTGCAAAGTCGTTGCTGAAGGCGGCAATCTCGGCTTTACCCAACTTGGGCGCATTGAATACGCACTCAAAGGAGGACGCATTCACACCGACGCGATGGATAATTCCGGCGGCGTTGATTGCTCCGATCATGAAGTCAATATCAAGATACTCCTAGATGCCATCGTCACCAATGGCGACATGACTCATAAACAACGGAATCAATTGCTCGTCGAAATGACCGACGCTGTGGCTAATTTAGTCTTAAAAAACAACAGGTTACAAACACAAGCCATCAGTATTCCCCTCTCCATTTCTCCACAACTGCTTGATTTACATGGTCGTTTTATTCGTCACTTAGAACGCCAGGGACAATTAGCACGCGAATTAGAATTTCTACCCAACAACAAAATGCTGGCAGAACGACTGACGGCACAACAAGGGCTAACCGCCCCAGAACTCTGCGTGCTACAAGCCTATAGCAAAATCACTCTGTATAAAACGCTACTCGACTCAGACTTACCAGAATTGCCCTATTTCAAAACGATTTTGGAAAATTATTTTCCCGCACCGTTATCAGAACGTTTTGCGACTTCCATTGCCCAACATCGCCTACGCCGAGAAATCGTCGCCACGGAACTCACCAATTTAGTCGTGAATTATAGTGGAATTGTTTTTGTGTTCACGTTAAATGAAGAAACCGGGCAAACCGCACCAGATATTGTACGCGCCTTCATGGTTTCCTGGGCAATCTTTGACATGCAAAACCTCTTTTCTGAGATTGAAGCACTAGACATCAACGCACAAAAGCAGATTGACATTATGATAACCGCGAGTCAACAAATTGAACGCGCCTCACGCTGGTTATTACGTCATCACAAAATGCCTTTAGAGATTGCCAACACCATAAACGCCTTGCGCCCTGGCATACAGCAATTAACCGAGATATTATTGACACTAATAGGCAGTGCGGAACAAGAACAATTAGAAACAACCGCAAAAAAATTCATCGACGCTGGTGTACCCAAAGCCCTTGCCACTCGCGTTGCCCGCCTTGTTTATTTATTATCCGCCTTAGACATTGTTGAGGTGGCTAATACCACTTCAGTCAAACTGGAAAAAGTCGCCGCCGTACATTTTCTATTAGGCACTCGCCTAAAACTCCACTGGCTCCGCGATCAAATTAGCGAATTACCACGAGACAATCGCTGGACAGCACTCTCCCGCTCGGCACTCCGCGATGAATTATATCGTACACATCGTGAAATCACCACTGTTGTATTACAAACAAACAATCTAACCCCCGACGCACAAATTGACAAATGGATGGAAACGAATCCCCCCCGAATAGAACGCTGCCAACAAGTCTTATCTGATTTAAGCCGCATTAAAAAACCCGATTTGTCCATGTTATCGGTGGCTTTGCGGGAAATACGGAATTTGTTGTAGGGGTTTTGATTGAGATTGGAGAAAAAACACGACGCTGGCGCGTCGTGGAAGACATTCCCACGCAGGTGCGTCACTGCCATTAAGTTAAGCCTTGGAGTC
>JAGLHR010000830.1 GCA_023143415.1 Thiomargarita sp.
GAACGAAGTGGAAACCCACCGTTCCATTGAAAAATGGTGGGTTTCGCTCTCGCTCTACCCACCCTACATAACTAAAGCGTTGGACTCCAAAAAACCGCCAAAAGCGTTGGACTCCAAATTTTCAACTCTTAATTCGCATTAACAATGCGCTTAGTCTTGATCAGGAATCAATTTATTTTTTTTGGAGCGACGAGTTTTTTTACCTCCTCGTTTGAAGAATATATCAATCACTTCAATAATGACAATGAGTAAAATACCTACCAAAACCGCTAAGAAATACCAGGGTATTCCTCGAAATAATGACAAATAACCCACTTCTCTCACTTCACAAGGGATGTTTTTGTGATCAACGGATCGCACCCGACATTCAAATTTCGTTTTATCAGTTTCTACGCCTTCAAATTGAAAGTAGAAAGTAAAACGTTCTTCATCTAAAAATTCAAAAGAAAAACTGTTATCCTCACCATATTTTTTTTGCAAAAGTTCTCTTGAAACAAGATAGGTGTATGGCTTGGCACTTTTGATTTCTTTTAAGCTAACCTCTTTAGTATAGTGTTCATACTTAAACGTTGCTCGCTTGACAATATTTTCTGAATAGGGCGTTAATCTAACCGATTCTAGCAAATAATCCTGATCGGAAATAGCCCCAGTGAGCAAATACGCCGGCATATCATGGGGCGTTTTAATTTTTTCAATTTCCAATATAATAATTGGATCAGAAGGTATGACTTCTTTGAGTTCATGATAAGAAATGAACAAGGCTAAGAAAATGCTAAAAAATTCCAAACTACTTTTTAAATATTGACGCATAGTTCACCATTTACAATTTTCAAGAATATAGATAACTGGTAAAATATTTTACATCATCAGAATGAAAAAAACGGTATTCTCGCCTAAAGGTTTCTTTAAGCTCGAATTCATCTCAATTTTAAACTTAACCCTACGATAGGTGCAATATGTCTGAACGTCAATTTACGGATAAACCTTTAACGATTGCAGGTAAAAATTACACTTCACGCTTGCTTGTGGGAACAGGCAAATATAGAGATTTAGAAGAAACCCGCCAAGCTATTGAAACAAGTGGTGCAGAAATAGTCACTGTAGCTATTCGACGGACAAATATTGGTCAAGACCCCGATCAACCCAACTTGTTGGATGTCATTTCTCCTGATAAATACACCATTTTGCCTAATACGGCGGGATGCTATACAGCTGCAGATGCAGTGCGTACCTGTCGATTGGCACGAGAACTGCTGAATGGACAGAATTTAGTCAAATTGGAGGTTTTAGGGGATGAAAAAACCCTATTTCCTGATATGCCAGCCACTTTGGAAGCCGCGGAAATTTTAATTAAAGACGGTTTTCAGATAATGGTCTATACCAATGATGATCCCATCCAAGCAAAGCGTTTTGAAGAATTAGGATGTGTCGCGGTAATGCCATTGGCAGCCCCGATAGGTTCAGGATTAGGAATCCGTAATCCTTTTAATATCGTCAACATTATTGAAAACGCTCATGTACCTATTTTAGTTGATGCGGGTGTTGGTACCGCTTCAGATGCTGCGGTTGCGATGGAATTAGGCTGTGATGGGGTATTAATGAATACCGCAATTGCGGCGGCAAAACAGCCCATTTTGATGGCGTCTGCGATGAAAAAAGCCATTGAAGCGGGGCGTGAAGCCTACCTTGCGGGGCGCATGTCACGTAAACGTTATGGAAGTGCCTCCTCACCATTAAATGGTTTGTTTTTTTAATAGATTATTCAGCGATATGAATACAAGGTGGATTCTACAAAATAGTATTCATCTGCTCAATGAATTTTGTGCAGATAGCGACACTTTTTCTTTCAAAACATTGGCTTTTCTGAAATTAAAAAGATTGAAGTTACATATAAATGCTGAACTGCGAGAATTGACGATTATCATCAGTACGATTCAGGATTATCAAATGCTTCGATTCGATTTGATGCCAGAACAAAGATTGTATCAATTGTTATGTCTGCATTTTAAAAAAGTATATATTTTCAAAGGCTTGATAGATGAACCCGTTGATAAGGCGATTCATTTAGAAACCCTTTCGCTGATCTGTTTGACACAATTAACTGAATTACGTCTTCCACAATCCATGGGAGCAAGGTTGCGTAGGGCGTTGAATATCGTATTACAGGGACATACTGCGGTGTTATGGTTACATGATGAGAATGATGTTAAGTATTTCAAAAAACTGTGGATACGCGCTAGAGTCAAACAGTTACTTGACATACATGAAATAATGTACAGTTATATGTCCAATAACCAATTGGTTAAATTGTGGAAAATCAATTGTTTTGATGATATTGAAAACATTGTCATTACCATAAAATAAGAAATGACATTTTGGAGTCTAAAGAACGTAGGGTGGGTTTCGCGTCCGCGAAACCCACCATTTTTTTTGGTGCCACTTCGTTCCTACCCACCCTACTACTATTTTAACCATTTGATTTAAAACAAGTTAATTAAACAATTCGCATAATTAACCCCGTTTTTTAATTTCGACTTATGACACACATTCGTAGTTTTGTCCGCCGTTGCAGATGTCTCACACCAGCACAACAACACGTCCTTGATACCTTATGGCCCCTTTTTGGTGTAGAAAATGATCAGGAAGTACTAGATTTAAACGCCCTATTTGGGCGAGAAGCCAAAAAAAAGATGGAAATCGGTTTTGGGCGAGGTGATGCCCTCGTAACGATGGCAAAAACACATCCTGAACATGATTATTTAGGCATTGATGTTTACCGTCCTGGTACGAATCATTTGTTGAAAGAAATCAAAGCCGCTCAATTGACTAATGTACGGGTACTATGTGCTGATGCAGTAGATGTTTTACAATATCGTTTACCGGAACATTGTTTAGATGCAATCTACTTATTTTTTCCCGACCCTTGGCCTAAAAGACATCACCACAAACGGCGGCTGGTGCAACCTGAATTTGTCCAATTAATTGCGACACGCATAAAATCAGGCGGCTGTTTCCATTTAGCGACAGATTGGCAAAACTATGCAGAACAAATGTTACAGGTTTTAGAAGCAGCCCCTGAGTTTATTAATTGCGTCAAAGAAGGGAAATTTGCCCCACGCCCTTCGGCGCGTCCATTAACCAAATTTGAGCAGCGAGGGCGACGCTTAGGGCATGACATAAGGGACTTGCTTTATCGACGCGAATAAGTACAGAAGCATGAGCAGGTATTTTATTGTAACGACTCAGGGCAACCACAAGGGATTGCCCCTACATCAGGCAACCACAAGGGATTGCCCCTACATAAGAATATTTCAGCCTAAAGTTGTTTGAAGAAAAACTTTAGGCTGAAATGTTGTAGGGGCAATCCTTTATGATTGCCCTGATAAGAATATTGTTGTAGGGGCAATCCTTTATGGTTGC
>JAGLHR010000831.1 GCA_023143415.1 Thiomargarita sp.
ACGCACAAAGCTGAAGCGTTGTACTCCAATATGCACAAAGCTGAAGCGTTGTACTCCAATACGCGCAAAGCTGAAGCGTTTTCGAGGTTTTCGTTTTTTTGAAAAAAAAACGAAAACCTCGAACTCCATTCACATTTCAAGGCGGAGTAGTTACATTCTGCGAAGAGATTGAAATCGTAAAAGTCGTACCAAGCCCTTGTGTACTATTACACTCAATTGTTCCTTTTAATTTTTGCGTAACCAAATTATAAATAATATGTAATCCTAATCCAGTGCCTCCTTTAGCACGTCGTGTGGTGAAAAACGGCTCAAAAATTTTATCCATCTGTTCCGCTGACATGCCGCAACCATTATCCTTGTATTCAATAATTAATTGCCCCAATTCGTCACGAATGTCAAAGCGGAGTTCTCCCGTATCCCCATCTTGATAGGCATGGGTAATGGAGTTTATCACAAGATTGGTTACAATTTGCGATAGCGTACCCGGAAAACTGTTTATTTCTATTTTATCATCTCCGCTAACAGTAATGCAATGTTGAGTTTGTTTGAGATGGGGGGTTAAGTTAATTATGCTCTCCTCAATATACTTTTTGACGGCAAAAACGCGCTTATCAAGGTTTGTTCGATCAACAGCAACTTGCTTGAAACTTTGTGCCAATTTATTTGCCCTTTCCAGATTATTGAAGATAAGCTGACTACTGTGGGTAGCAGATTCAAAATAGGCTTTTAAAGCTGAACCCTTTAATTGTTTCTTTTCATAAGAAGTGGCTGCTTTTTTAGTATCGCTTGTTAAATGAGAAGCCGCTATCTTACTAATACCAAGGGGGGTGTTAATTTCGTGTGTAATGCCAGCCACTAAATTTCCTAACGAAGCCATTTTTTCTGACTCAAGCAATTTGGCTTGAGTGGCTTTGAGATTATCTAAAGTATTTTGTAATTCTTCGTTTTGTTGAAAAAATTGTTGTTGCAAGTGATATAATTTCAAATGGGTTTCTACACGCGCAAGCACTTCCTCCGCTTGAAAGGGTTTGGTAATATAATCCAACCCACCGATGGAAAAAGCCTTGACTTTATCAAAGTTCTCACTTAAAGCACTTATAAAAATAAGTGGAATATCGCGTGTTCTTTCATCCGCCTTTAATTTTTCACAGACTTCATAGCCGTTCATCTCAGGCATTAGAATGTCAAGTAAAATCAAATCAGGCAACATGGTTTCCATAAAAGAAAAGGCCAATTTGCCACTGAGGGCGGTGCGTATCATATAGCCCCGTTCCTTTAGCATTTGAGTTAATACTTGTAAATTGGCGAGTGTATCATCTACAAGTAGAATAGTCCCTTTTGAATTTAAAGTTTCTGTATTGTTCATCTATAAATAGGATTAAGGTATGTTTGTTAAAACGGGATTAGGGCAAGATAGCCATCGCTTTGATTTTGACAATAAAACGAAAAAATTGATACTCGGTGGTGTCGTATTTGAAGGGGAACCGCCCTTGCAAGGTAATAGTGATGCTGATGTGGTATTACATGCCTTGTGTAATGCGATTTCTG
Source organism: Thiomargarita sp. (assembly GCA_023143415.1). Taxonomy (GTDB): domain Bacteria; phylum Pseudomonadota; class Gammaproteobacteria; order Beggiatoales; family Beggiatoaceae; genus QNES01. The sequence continues at coordinate 1,549 of JAGLHR010000831.1, forward strand.
GGGTAACTGGCGTAAATATTCTCGGTGAGGTTAGCGATGCCTTATGTCAAGAAGATGGTATCATAGATAGTCGCGTTTATGTACAAGAAGCCCTTAATTATTTAAATAATTGGCACTTATGTCATTTGTCTTGCAGTATTGAATGCAAAATGCCAAAAATCACACCCAAAATAGCTGAAATGAAAGCCAGTCTTAGTGAGTTATTAGGATTGAAAAAAGAAGACATTGGTATTACTGCAACTTCTGGGGAAGGCTTGACGGCGTTTGGACGTGGTGAGGGGATACAAGTTTTATGTATTGTTACAGTTATAAATGCGAATTAAGAGTTGAAATTTTGGTAACTACTCAGGGCAACCATAAAGGATTGCCCCTACAACTACAACAATATTTTTATGTAGGGGCAATCCCTTGTGGTTGCCCTGATATGTAGGGCAATCCCTTGTGGTTGCCCTGATATGTAGGGGCAATCCCTTGTGGTTGCCCTGAATACTTTTTGGAATCCAACCTTTTTGGAGTCCAACGCTTCAGCTTTGGCTTAATATAAGTTTTCCAACGCTTCAGCGTTGAACTCCTTACCGCTTTCGGAATAATATGAATTCAAAACCTTCATTAAGGAATAAGCTCTTAACGTTGCCACAGTATCTTATTCCACAACATTTACTTTCTCGATTAGTCTTAAAAATGACCCGATTACAAATGGGGGCTATCACACGCTGGCTTATTAGACAATTTATTAAAATTTATCGTGTCGATATGACTATTGCACAAACATCCGATTTGCGTGATTATGCCAGCTTTAATCAATTTTTCACTCGTGCCATTAAACCGACAGCACGCCCCCTGGCAGAAGCAGAAATTATTAGTCCAGTAGATGCTGAAATTAGCCAAATCGGTCAAATTAATAAGGGCAGTTTGTTACAAGCTAAAGGTCATTTTTTCTCATTAGAAGATTTATTGGGTGGCAATCAAGAAATGGCTGCATTGTTTAAAGATGGCTTATTTTGTACATTATATTTGTCACCTAAAGATTATCACCGTATACATATTCCCATGACAGGGCAATTGAAGGAAATGATCTCTATTCCAGGACGTTTATTTAGCGTCAATCAACGGACAACGGAAGTGGTGCCAAATTTGTTTGCGCGTAATGAGCGTGTTATCACTCTCTTTGAGACGGAACTTGGTCCAATGGCCTTAATTTTAGTGGGGGCACTCTTTGTCGGCAGTATAGAAACGGTATGGGCTGACACACTTACGCCCTCTTCTCAAATTCAACAGTGGCATTACGATAAAAAAGACGCGCCTGTTTTACAACGGGGTGATGAAATGGGGCGTTTCAATATGGGTTCGACTGTGATTATGTTGTTAGATGCTAATCATGTCGCTTGGTTGTCTGAAAGGAGAGTGCAAGAAAATGTGTTGATGGGGCAAGGATTAGCGCGAATCCTGAATTGAATTGTTAATGGTGAATGATGAATAACCGTTTTTGGAGTTCAACGCTTCAGCTTTGGTAACTACTCAGCCCCCTCGTTCCCAAGCTGGAGCTCTCATCGTTAGTCACAACTTTTTAA
>JAGLHR010000832.1 GCA_023143415.1 Thiomargarita sp.
ACCATTAACCATTCACCATTGCTATTATAATCCTGTTCAAAAAAATGATTGGCGAAGTTTTTCTAATATAATATTTCATTTAAAATAAATCGTAACTACTCAGGGCAACCATAAAGGATTGCCCCTACAACAATATTCTTATTAATACAGACGAAAATCTTCTGATGTAGGGGCAATCCCTTGTGGTTGCCCTGAGTAGTAACAATAAATCAAGATTTTCACTTGACGTTTACTGAGAATAGATTAAAATATTAATTAAGTGTGTCAATTAAAATCTTAATTTTAAAAAAAGCGATTAATATTTATAATTATAATTAAGGTTTAAATCAATAATTAAAGGTACTTTATGAACTCAAAAAAAATTTATAAAAAACAACAAGGCTTTAGTTTGATGGAGCTATTGATTGTGATGGTTATTCTAGGTATGTTAGCTGCGATAGTAGGTCCTGCACTTTGGAACAAATTAGCAGGTGCCCAGCGTGATACTGCTAAAACCCAAATTTCTAATATTGAAGTCGCCTTGGATAGCTATCGCTTAGATACGTTTAAATATCCTAATAGCCTTGAAGCTTTGGTTAAGAACGCTTCTAATAATCCAAAATGGAATGGCCCTTATTTGAAAAAAGGAGTACCCAAAGATCCTTGGGGTAATGACTATCAATACCAGAAGCCTGGGCAGGATGGACGTGATTATGATCTTTACTCCTTTGCTGTAGATGGCGTACAAGGTGGCGAGGGCGATAATGCTGATGTTGTTTTTTGGCAATAAAAAGGTTTCTTCCCTTTCTTGGTTGGGGGGGGAAAGTAACAGCAAGGTGTTCCTCCAGTCGTTTTTCCTTTATCCTTTATTCCGTCAGATGGAAAATAATAGCTTTGACCCTACTAATATTCCATCAACAAAGGAAAAAATTCGATATGGAAACGGGTTCACTTTGCTGGAATTAATTGTTGTCATGGCTATTCTTGTAATGGCGATGGCATTAGTTATTCCACATATCAGTAGTGGTGAGATGACTCTTCTTAAAGCGCAGGTACGTGAAGTTGTCGCTGTGCTAAAGTACACTCGCCGCTCTGCGATTGTGGAAGGTAAACAAAAATCGGCGACTTTTTATGAGAGTAGAGAAGGAACAGACGATGAATCAACTTCTCACAAGAAATCAACTTCTCAAAAAACTGGACAGTGGGTTAGTCGTGGTGCGACTTTGGAATGGAGTAGTAAAACTGATAAAGAGGGAGAAGCGAGTGAAACTGCGAATTATAAAATCACCTTTTACCCCGAAGGGGGGAGTAGTGGTGGCGAATTCATTTTGACTTATCTCAAATTTAAAGCCAAAATCAGCGTCAATCCGATCACAGGTCAAGTGGAGTCAGAGATTTTATATAGTCATTAAAAATATAGACATTTGTCTCAATGTCATCTTATTGTAGCCAGCCGATTGAGAAATTTGATGATTTTTTTTGATTTGTTGACAACTTCTGTTTCCATGATAATATAAATGCAATTGGATTAATTAATCCATTAAATCAGCTCAAAAGTGGTTAGCCTTCCACGTTAATAAAAATGGGTTTAGCTACGCTGAACAAAGTCTGAGCAATTAAGTAACCCCAAACTTTCATTAGGTGAGGGGATAAAGGGCTGATACTCCCTTATTCACTTATGTTAAAATGTTAATTCATTTATAAATATGTTAATATTTGTCAATAAAATTGTTATCTGATGAAAAGGAAGACTAATTCTCAACAGACTGGTTTTACCCTACTTGAGGTGCTTGTCGCTATGGCGATAGTTGGCATGGTTTTAGGGACAGCATTTGGTTTATTAGCGGGAAGTCGGCGCTTGGCTTTTAAAGCCTTGGATGATATTGAACGGACTGTCTTTTTACGCTCGGCGATCAATGCCGCTCAAATAGTTGAAGAGCCAGATTATCCTGAATTACCAGAACGGTATAAAAAAAGTTTGGATTTGGATATTGGCGAAATCTTAGAACAGCCGGAACGTCAAACGCGCCCAATACGACTGGCACTGGAATCTTATACTTTGCGTGATAAGAAAAAGGACATCGAATTAAGTAGTTTTAGGCTAATAAAATTGGATGCGGCGCAGTAATGGTGAATTAAGAGTTAAAAATGGAGTTCGAGGTTTTAGTTTTTCTTCAAAAAACTAAAACCTCGAAAACGCTTCAGCTTTGGGCGTTTTTTGGACGGGCTGACAAAGCTAAAGCATTCGAGGTTTGAGTTTTTTTTCAAAAAACTCAAACCTCGAAAGGTTTCGAGGCTAAAGTTTTTTCTTTAAAAAAACTTTAGCCTCAATTGATAAATCTCTATTTTTTCTCTTTAAACGATTGATTTCATTAATAATTCATAATT
>JAGLHR010000833.1 GCA_023143415.1 Thiomargarita sp.
GACGGACGTTCTATTACCTTCAAAGACATTGTGGCAGAACAGAAAATGGGCAAGGAACATTTTTGCTATACCATTCGCCATGATGGAACAATTGGTTTAGAACGTATTATCAATGCCCGTATGACTAAAACCAATGCTAAAGTGATAAAAGTCACTTTGGATAATGGCGAAACCATTATTTGTACTCCTGATCATCCTTTTATGTTGCGTGATGGACGTTACAAACCGGCTGAATTATTAACCTCTGAAGAGTCGTTGATGCCCCTCTATTGTCAGTTATCTGATAAAAAACAACCCGGTATTACAATTGATGGTTATGAAATGGTATGGGATCCCCGCTCAGAACGTTGGTTATTTACACATATTTTAGCTGATTGGTATAACCGTTGGCAAGCAGATAAGCAGACTGGGAAATTACGCAACAACGATAATTCAGAAAAAGCGCGTGAAACACTTTCACGCAATAAATATTTGCGACGCTTTGATAAATTTTGTGAACGCTATTTTGAAGGTAATGAATCCCGTGCTTCTGAAGCGGTACTCAATTACAATCATCGTATCGTCTCTATTGAGCATTTAACCGAACCAATGGACGTTTACGATATTGAAGTGCCACAGACTCATAACTTTGCTTTAGCGAGTGGTGTATTTGTTCATAACAGCGCAAAACAAGGCAGAGACAGAAAATATCAAGCCATCTTGCCCCTAAAAGGCAAAATTTTAAATGTCGAAAAAGCCCGTTTTGACAAAATGTTAGCTTCTGTTGAAGTGGGGAATTTGATTACCGCTTTAGGTTGTGGTATTGGCAATGAAGAATATGAACCTGATAATCTCCGTTATCACAGAGTCATTCTGGCAACGGATGCAGATGTAGATGGTCAACATATCAGAACGTTGCTATTAACTTTCTTTTATCGGCAAATGCCCGAACTCATTGAACGAGGGCATATTTATATTGCACAACCGCCCTTATATAAACTGACTAAGGGCAAACAAGAGCAATATGTCAAAGATGACATTGCACTTGACGGACATTTAATGACACTCGCTTTGCAAAATGCCCAATTGTTTGTGAATCCTGAAGCCCCTCCCTTGAACGGAGAAGCGTTGGAAACGTTATTTCAACACTATCAGCGCGTCATGGCAATGATAGAACGTATCTCGCGTCAGATTCCAGCGGATGTTTTAGAAACCATGATTGATTTACCACCGCTTAACGGTACAGACTTAGACGAACAAACTCAAGTTCAACAATGGTTTGATAACTTGGCAAAGGGCTTAGAAAATGCCGAACATCGTTATCATGTACAACTGCTTCCAGAAGAGGACAGTTTTGTTGTTCACATCACCATGATTGCACACGGGGTTGAACATCTTTATGCCATCAAGAAAAAGTTTTTCAATACTGCCGAATATCAAGCATTGGTCAAATTGGGCGAAACGCTCAGAGGGCTTTTAGAAACAGAGGCTTATATTGCACGAGGTGAGAAAAAGCAGCCAGTTAGTCATTTTAAAGAAGTCGTCAACTGGCTTATGGCAGAAGCGCGACGTGGTTTGCATATTCAACGCTATAAGGGACTTGGCGAAATGAATCCCGATCAGTTATGGGAAACAACCATGAATATTGAAACGCGCAACTTGTTACAAGTCCAGATTGAAGACGCAGTGGCTTGCGATGAAATATTTACCACTTTGATGGGCGATCAAGTAGAACCCCGTCGTGATTTCATTGAGAAGAACGCGCTGTCGGTTGTTAATTTAGATACTTAGTCGTAATGGTGGGCAAACAGACGTTTGCCCACCCTACCTGACTACTCAGGGCAACCACAAGGGATTGCCCCTACGACATAATCAGGGCAACCACAAGGGTGTGCAGCCTACGACATAAGAATATTGTAGGGGCAATCCCTTGTGGTTGCCCTGAGTAGTAATTTCAAAAAACTTGGTTTATAAAACCCGTGTTAATTATTCACATCGCTCAGAAAGCGTTTATATTTCTTATCAGATTGAGCCACATGATGAACCAGCCAATTGACTAATTTCCGCTGAATGTGAAGGGCTAAATATAAATGCCCTTCCTTATTTTGTTCATATTCCCGTTTAAACTTATTGAACGTTTCAATGAACGTCGTATGTTGAACTTTATGCGCCGCATAATCAGGATAATCAACTTGTTTCATGACGGTTTCTTCTGTCTCAAAATGGGTGACAATATACGTTTCCAAAAAGTCCAATATTTTAAGCTCACCCTTTTCATCATTATTACCAATATAAGTTAGCAACTTATTGAAATTGTTAAATAATTCTTGATGTTGCTTATCAATGAGGGGATGATTGACAGAGAAATCAGGTGTCCATTCAATCTTAAAAAGGGCAAGCAACTGTGCTTTGACATTTCTAGGAATGCTGGTAAAGTGGACGTGCAATGTGTTTTCATTATCCCCATCACTTAACACCTTCGCATAAACATCCTCGTCTGCCATTTGGGAATTTGGCAGATTAAAATTCATTTTCAGATTGTTCAGCACTTTCGGGAGCAATGCATTTTCAACATCGCAGCGAATTAAAGCCCCTTTAGGCGACAGTTTGAACAGAGTACCATTAACACTCTGATTGCTCACTTTTTTGCCATCAAGTATGTTGTATTGTAGTGAAATTTCTTTCTGCAACGGCAGAAAAATTTCTTCTTCTTTATGCAAATAGAGATGATATTTCCCAGCAATGCCCTCGACCTCATAAATTGTAATAGGCTGTTTAATACCTTTGGGTTTAATCGTTTTTTCAGAATGAATTTTGAGAAGTTTACTGACTTTTTTAAAAGTCGATTCTGAAATCAATATTTGCCCACCGATGGAATATGATTCAATACGATAGGTTAAATTCACACCGTTACCAATTGCACTATATTTTAGGCGTTTTTTAGAACCGATATTGCCCACCACCACTTCACTGGTATTAATACCAATACCAATTTCCAAGGGTGCAAAGCCCCGCGATTGAATTTGCTCATTGATTTTATCCATCGCTAACTGCATAGCCACCGCACAAGCAATCGCCCTTTCCGGATCATCTTCGCGAACGATTGGGGCACCAAAAAAAACTAAAAGTCCATCTCCAAGAAATTCATTAATCGTTCCCTGATATTCATTAATCACATCCACCACCGTCGCCAGATAGAGATTAAGAATTTCAATCACTTCTTCTGGGGGCAATTTATTGGCTTGAGCGGTGAATCCTCTTATGTCAGAAGTTAAAATCGTAATCTCTCGCCGTTCGCCACCGAGTTTTAAACCAGATTTCGTTTCGAGTAACATATCAACAATTTCATCACTCAAATGAGAACCAAATACTTGACGAAGTAGCTGGTTCTTTTGTTGCAATTGGGTGGTGCGCTCGATCACTTTTTGTTCCATTGTACGGTATAACTCGTTCAATTCAATTTTCTTTCTTTCTAGCCGGAGCAAATCACGATAACCTCTTAATCCTGCCATCGCCGCAACCAACAATTTTCCCTGCGTCATTTCAGACTTGAGCTTATAGTCATTAATGTCATACTTCTCAATAACCAATTCTTCTGGTGCTTCACCCGGTTGCCCAGTGTGGAGAATGATTCGCACCAAATGCTGTTGCAAAGTATTACGGATATATTTGACTAACTGTAAGCCCGCATCATTTGTTTCCATAACAACATCTAAGAAAATAAGAGCCGTGTCTGGGTGCATTTTCAATAAGGACTTTGCTTCATCGCCGGAATTGGCAAAAATCAGATTAAGTGCTTTTTCTTGAAAGACAAACCCATCTAAGGCAAAGCGTATGACATCATGAATTTCTGGCTCATCATCGATCACCATCACTTTCCAAGTCGTTGCATCATGGCTTATCCATTCATTTGGCTCGGTTAGCAAAACATTTTTGTCAATGTTTTTGGTTTCATCAGACGAAGAAGTCGGTGGGGCATCTTCCTCTGCCCAAACCAGTTCATCATCTTCCTCTGCCCAGAGCATTTCATCGTCATCTTCGTTGCCCAATAAATCGGGATTATCATTAATGTTATTTGTCATATATTACCGTTCAAAACCCGGAAGTAATAAGTAGGGTGGGCAACGTCTTTTTGGTGCAGCGGCGAGATGGTAGCAACGTCTTTTTGGTGCAGCGGCGAGATGGTAGGCGAGATGGTGGGCAAGAAAAGGACCCACCCTACAAAAAATTCTTTAGCACTTCCCCGTCTGCACAAATTTCGGATGAACAGGCGAGATGGTGGGCAAGAAAAGGACCTTGCCCACCCTACAAAAAATTCTTTAGCACTTCCCCGTCTGCACAAATTTCGGATGAACAGTCACCCCCGTTTCAGTATAATCAACTTCAAAGCGTTGGCGATTAGTGTCATCAACCGTTTCAACAGACTAACCAAATTTCCGTCACGCCTAATTTCCGTCCATATTTTGCCGTCTGTTTTAACGCTTGACGATAGCTGTGTTGATTGGTAAACGTCTTTAATTCTAATCCAAACAATTGCCCAGCATAACGTATCAATAAATCAATTTGACCATTACCTGTTGGAAATTCGGGTTGAACTTGTACCTCATAGCTGTTGAAAAAATTGACCAAATAGAGATAAAGATGAAAATGAAATACCGCTTCATACACTCGTAAATCATTTTGACGACGCGGTGCATTTTTTAACACTTGTTCTTGATTTTCTTGCAAATACGCTTCATAGCGACGTAACAATTGAGGAATGTGCAAAGTCTCTTCCGTTATCGTGTCCAACAAATCATCAAAGGGATCATATAAGCCATCCAAGCCATTATACAATTCTCTGGAAAAATAGTTGAACAATCGCTTTTGTATATAGGGGCAAGGAAATTTCACATAACTTTCACTCACACTGACTTCATCAATCTCCACGACTCCATTCATATAGAGAAAATTGATGATGGGATCATCATAAGTAAAATTGACCTTATTTTTTGTTTGGAACAGTTCCAAAACAAACGGTTTATAAAGTTCTTGTTTAGCCTTGCTGACAATATTCAAAATATTGTTATTTGGCAACACGTTACATGCCGCGATATAAACCTCTTCAAAATAAGCGAGAGTAATGGGTTGATCTCTTGCATAAATTTCGGTCAACACCTCCCCAAACCAGCATGTTAAACCGGGCTGCCCTTTAAATTCAGACCAAATCCGTTCCACCGCTTCTGGAGCGATAGACTGCCCACTTTCTTCTTGATAGCTCTTAAAGAGAGAAAGCACTTCATCATGAGTCAAATTAGGAATATGTACACTACGTTGGATATTAAAGGGCGAACCTTTGACATTTTCTATCCCTAATACCGTGCGTACACCAATTAAAGCCAAGCCATGTAATAGGTAATCTTTCTCAGCAGTGGATTTGTTCACTTGGCTTTGACGACTGTGGTAAATATTACGAAAGAAACTGACTAAACCCGCGATAACCGGTTCTGCAAGTCCATCAAACTCATCCAATATCAAAATCAAGGGCTTACGAAGTGTTTCCCGTTTAAACAAAACCTCAAAATCTTCTAAGGTGTTTATACTTCGCTTTTCTAAGCCTAATTTGTAGATCACTTCCCTGCCCACGATTTGAGCGACACGATTCACATCAGTCACATTGTAGAGATGTTGCAAAGGTAGCATAACCACATCAAACTGTGGGTCTTGCTCAAGGGTGAAAAGGACTTCTTGCATAATCCAGCTTTTGCCCGTTTGCCGTGGTGCCCAGATTGTGATGAAATGTCCGCCTTCATCAGGTACTTCTCCCTTTAATTGTGTGAGAGTATTGGCACATAGGCTCTTCCTAGGTGTGTAGTAATGTAATTTTTTATTTGGGGGTCCATAAGATGAAAATTTTCGCATTATTCTCCTGCCAACTCTGATTTTGACCTGACAGGTTTTCTTTTGAACCTGTCAGGTCTGGTTTTGATTTTTACCCGTTTTTTTTCAACCTGCCAACTCTGATTTTGACTTTGACTAAGAAAGCGGCAAAGTAATAATAAACGTCGTGCCAACACCCACCGTACTTTCAACCTGGATTATCCCTTTTAATTTTTGCGTTACCAAATTATAAGTAATATGCAACCCTAAGCCAGTACCGCCCTTAGCACGCCCTGTTGTAAAAAACGGATCAAAGATTTTGGGCAGATTTTCTACCAGTATACCACAACCATCATCGCTATATTCAATAATAACTTGCTCTGATTCGCTACGAATATCAAAACGTAACTGCCCTGCCTCTCCTTCTTGATAGGCATGAGTGATGGAATTCATCAGCAGATTAGTGACCACTTGTGAGAAAGCCCCCGGATAGCTGTTTATCTCAATCTGCTCATCTCCAGTCAAGCTAATCTGATGTGTTTTTTGAAGTTTTGGCTTTAAAGCAATCAACATATCTTCAAGATATTTTTTAATCCCAAAGCGACGTTTTTCTAAATTGCTTTGATCTACAGCGACTTGCTTAAAGCTTTTCACCAACTCACTAGCACGTTCCAGATTCCTTACAATAAGCTGACTCCCATGACTGACTTGATCAAAATAAGTACCTATGGTTGATTTTTTCAACTTATTGCTTTTAAAGGCGTTTATGGCTACATCGGTCTTTTTTGTCAAGGTAGAAGCTGACATTAATCCAATACCGATGGGCGTGTTGATTTCATGGGCAACCCCGGCGACTAAACCCCCTAATGAAGCCATTTTTTCCGACTCAACCAATTGGGCTTGAGTCATTTTGAGATGATCGAGGGCATCAGATAGTTCTTGGGTGCGTTCAGACACTTTTTGCTCTAAATTATTGTATAACAAAGAGTTTTCAATAGAAATAGCGATTTGCGAGGATAAGAGGTTTAACACTTCCAACCTTTTTGGCGTAAATGCCCCCGTGGTCAAATTGTTTTCTAAATACAAAATCCCCGTCAACTGTCCTTGATTGACGAGCGGCGCACATAACACCGATTTTGGGCGTTGTTTAACAATATACGAAAGTTGGGTAAAATGACCCTCTTGTGTCGCATCGTGCAAAATCACATTTTCTTGGGTACGAGCAACATAGCGAATAATTTTGGCAGGAAGCAGTTCACAGGCTTCAATAGCCAAAGATTGCAAGACAGTAATTTCATCACTATCAACTTGCCCTTCTGCTTCGATAAACCAATTATCTTGTTTAGGCAAAAGCAAGAAACCCTTTTCTGCCCCGGCATTTTCAATAACAAGGTGCATCATTTTTTCAAGGAGCCGACTTAACACGATTTCTCCAGACAGGGTTTGAGCCGCTTTGGTTACACTGTCTAAATCTAGCCATTCTGAACCGCTTTTGGTCGAAGTTGAAACCATTCTTGTTGCTGAAATTGTGGAATTCATTGTTATTTGGGGTGAAAGCATTTTTTGAGTCAACCATTGTGGATATCTCGTTTCTAAATCATTGACTTTTGCCAAAGCTCCCCATTGTTGATAGCGATAATGTGCTTCTCGCATATAGGTTTGGGCAAACTTCTCCATGCTGCGTTCTAAATAAAATTCGGCGGCTAACTCATAAGCAAGCGCTTCTTCTTGAAGATAGCCATTCTCATTCGCTCCTTTCATAGCACGTTCATACCAATCTATCGCCTCAATTTCTCTTCCTAAAACCCGTGCTTTCTCCGCTTCTATCAGATCATATTTGTGTTGATAAGTCATTGGTGCATGAGTAGCCCAAAGTGCTATTTTCTGCTGGTTTGCAGCGATTTTTTCTATATATTCTGCTTGTTCATAACGGGGGAGCATAGAATATTGAGCGAGAATTGCTAGGGAATAGTAAAAAGGAAGTTGGGCAACCGGCATCAATGTTACCATAGATTGTTGGTACTGTTCTGCCTGTATCGCATTGGCAATAGCACTTTTATAGTCTTTAAACCAGTAACAGAGCATACTTTTGCCCAAATAAACACAAAATAGTGGTGTAAAATTATTTGCCTTTTGCAAAAGAGCTATACTTGCTTCATTAAAGAACTGACCATTCAAGCAAAACTTATCTTCAGTTTCACCGCTTAGATTCAAAGCCAATTGAGCCCATACTTTCGCGTACTGAAGTGAATATTCTTGTTTGTGTTTTTGAAGCAATATAATATATTGCTGATGTTCTTGATGAACTTTTTCCAACACTTCTCCCCTTAAGAAGATATTAGAGCAATAATCCAAAATACTGTAACCTGAAAATTCGATATCCCCAATTTCCAGACTGACTTGAATGTTCTCACGCAATGCCTCTATGGAATGGTCCGCAGATTCGTTCCAGTGTCTTATTAAAGCATTGTATAAGTGATGCACTTTACCTTTAATATTTCTCGCCTCAAATTTCTCCAATATTTTTAAAGCCAATTGACCAAACTGATAGCCTGATTCAATATGTCCAGTCTGACACAGACTGGCAGCATAAAAAACATAAGCAAAAGCCGCTTGAGGTGAATTTCCACCCGTGGCACACAGATGAACCATCGTAAAAACGACTGGTGGTACTAATGAAGGTTTAGTAATCAAAGCTGGGGCGTAGAAAACAATTAATATTTTCAAAGCGGCTAGTTGAGTAGGATCAACCATTTCAGGTAGGCAGTAGAGTTTTTTAACAGCCAATTGTTCTGGAGGGGAATCTAATAAAGAAATACCTAGCATTTCTAAGACTTTTAAACCGGTATATAGTGCCTCTTGCATCCGATTTTGGGTGATATAAAACGGGATTTGAATATTGTATATTTTGACTTTATCTAACAATGTCTTAGCTTGTTGTAAAACAATATCAGAGAGCGAGTTTGCTTGTTCATAATGACCATTTATATACTCTGCTTCCACTGTTTCCACATACAGATTGAATGTCAAATCGTACTCAGTTTCCCAACTCTTTTCGATTAAGCATTCCCGCCCGACTGTTAAGTAGTTGACCACTGCCCCATAAGCCGTTGCCATCTTCGCTTTCTGCCCCGCCATCAAATTCAATTTGGCTATTTCAATTCGTTCTGCTTGATTATTGAGTAGAACAATACTATGATTAAAATGTTCAACAATATCAAAAACTTGGTTTTCCAAAACGTCGGCGGGTGTATTTTTCAATAGCAAACGACCTATTTGCAGATGCACGGTTTGTTTCTGCTCATCGTCAATTAATGTGTAAGCGGCTTGTTGAACGCGATCATGTAGGAATTGTAAATGGTGAATTATTAATGGTGAATTATTAATGGTTTCGAGGCTAAAGTTTTTCTTTAAAAAAACTTTAGCCTCGAATGATGAATGATTAATGTGATCACCGCTCATTTCCAGTTCGGATTGGGGCAAGATTAATCCTTCTGTCAAAACCGGCATTAAATCTTGAAAAGTATTGGACGCAGATTTTTCATAAATGACAGACAAAGTCTCCAAATTAAAATGATTGCCGACACAGGCTGCCAAGCGTAAAACCTGTTGAGCGGATTTGGGCAATTTTTTCAATTTGCCAATCATTAACTCCACTACGTTATCGGTGATGTTGAGAGTTTCAATTTGGTTAATATCCCATGTCCACCTACTTAAACCTGTCCGGTTTGAATCAGGAGACTTAAAATGCAGCAAATCTTCTTCATACAATGTATGCAGAAATTGATTGACAAAAAATGGATTGCCGCCAGTTTTACGCTTCACCAAATCCGTCAACGAGCCAACGGCTTCCAAGTTTTGGTGTAAACTGTCGGCAATCAATTGGTTAATCTGTTCAAAAGCCAAAGGCTTTAGGATAATTTGGTTAATCGTGACATTTTCTTCGCGGAGCTTGTCAAGTGTTGTCATTAAGGGATGAGTCGGATCAACTTCATTATCCCGATAAGCCCCAATTAAAAAGAGGGTAGGGTTATCACTATCAGTCGTGACTAACTCTAATAAATTAAGGGTTGCTGAATCTACCCATTGCAAGTCATCCAAAAACATCACCAAGGGACGTTCCGGTTGACAAAACACGCGCATAAAGTTTTGAAACACCAGATTAAAGCGATTTTGAGACTCGGTTGGTCCTAATTGGGGCAACGGAGGTTGCTTTCCGATAATCAATTCGATTTCCGGAATGACATCAATAATGACTTGTCCATTATATCCCAAGGTGGTTAAGATTCGCTCTTTCCATTGTGCTAATTGGGTTTCATTTTCTGTGAGCAATTGTTGGACTAATTCTTTAAACGCATTGACAATCGCACTATAGGGAATATTACGCTGGAATTGGTCAAATTTACCCGAAATGAAATAGCCCTGTTTTTCGGTAAGCGATTTATAAATCTCTTTAACCAGCACAGATTTACCAATGCCTGAATAACCCGCAACCAGCATTATTTCTGCCTTGCCATCTGCCACTCGTTCAAAGGCAGTCAGTAAAGTGTCTATTTCAGCTTCACGTCCATAGAGTTTTTGCGGAATTTGAAAACGATCTGAAATGTCGTGTTGAGCGAGTTCAAAGTCCAAACCTGACAGGTTTTCTTGGCACTTTTCTAAATCAAAGTCCAAACCTGTCAGGTCTTGAAGACCTGACAGGTTTTCTTGGCACTTTTCTAAATCGGCTTTTAGTCCCCACGCGCTTTGATAACGTGCCTCAGCGGTTTTTTCCAATAATTTAAGAACAATATTAGAAATAGCCATTGGCAGTTCAGGATTAATTTGATTAGGTGGCGTAGGTTGTTTAGCAATATGACCATGCACCAATTCCATCGCCTCTTTCGATTCAAAGGGCAGCTTTCCAGTGAATAATTCGTAAAATGTCACGCCAAGGGAATAAAAATCAGTACGATAATCCAAAGCACGATTCATACGCCCGGTTTGTTCAGGAGACATATACGCCAATGTGCCTTCTAACACATCGGGGTTTTTCAGCGTCATCAGTTGCTTTGAGAATTGTGTGGAAATCCCAAAGTCGATGATTTTCAGTACCCCAGTCGTGGGATTGAAAACCAGATTGGCGGGGTTAATATCCTTATGGATAATATTTTTCCCATGAATTTGTCCCAAAATATCGGTGGCACGGATGGCAAGCGTGAGCAACTCATCAAGCGTAAAAACGCGCTGCTCGTCTCGCCACATTTTAAGAGACTCGCCACCAAAATCTTCTAGGCACATCACCAGCGTATTTTGATGTTTTTCAAGGCTATCAGCCTTGATAACGCCCT
>JAGLHR010000834.1 GCA_023143415.1 Thiomargarita sp.
TATTTCATGCACGTTCCTTAGTAACAATTTCTAAGGAATATGCAATTCTCCTAAACTACTACTCCCACCGCAGCCTTCCATATCAACGTTAATAGGGCTTGGACCAGAACAATTAGTCGCTTGTACACCGACATACAACTCTGTACCACTGGCTAATGGCGAACCGATACTCGTTTTAAGACCCATCGGTATAACCCCAATATGATTTAAAGTCACTTCGCCCATCGGACAAGAATAGGGCGCGTAAAGTAAAGCATAGTTCCTTGCATAAGGATCAGTTTCCCAAGAAACTTCAGCAGATGTCCCATCAACCAGAACTTCTAATACAGGCTCACGGGGTGCGGGTGTGACACCTTTCACACAGTCACCAATATGAAGGGTTGCCTGAGTCGTTGTCGAAAAATCGCAGACTTTGACTAACGTACTGAAATCAGTCAACTCAGCAGGATCACTGAATGCAGAGGCATCCGCTGTGTGTTTATAATTCGTTTCACCCGCAACCATTTCTGGAGTTAATTCATAATCATCGCAAATAGAACCATCTTGGCGACATGCTGTGACGGTGAGTTTAGTATCGCCATCTATATGGGGTAAAGCGTTACCGCCAATACCATTAAGCCGAGTGGTTATATTCAGTTCGCCATCCTGATAACCAAAGGTGGCATGTATATGGTAAGTACAACTAATCAATTCAGCAATCGTACCCAAAATGTCAGTTAAATTCTTCTTCCCGTCACGAATGTCATTAATATCAAAGAATGAACCACCCGTTTCGCCTGCAATAAGAGGCATGGCTTCTGTCTCAAGTGGAATATCCAATTGTTCGGCAGCGTGTTCAAGGAAATCTGTATCTGGTCCAATAACATGGGTGACCACACCCGCCAAACGCAGTTTTTCAATGACTCCATCAAGGGTATTGCTTTCCAAGTTACAACCATCATCATCAGGATGAGGAGGCGCGTCAGTAATGACAATAGCAATACGGTGTGCATCTGGTCGCCATTTTTGATCAGTGATGGTATGAGCCAGGGCCGCCAGTAAAGATTCAGGCACATCATTGCCGCCGCTGGCTTTTAAAGACTCAATCCAGTCACGCATCTCGTCTTTATCCGCCGTCATAACGCCATCATTGTGAACATTGTAAGCCATATCGTCATACTTACCACATTCCAATCCGAGTTCTTGATCAGAAATGGGAAAATCTTTATACTCAGTGAGTCCTAAACGATAGTCAATACCTGCTTCAGCTATTGCTTTGGCAAATTCAATAACCGCAAGTCGCATTTCGGCAATTTCGTCACCCATAGAACCAGTGGTGTCGAAAACAAAGACAATGTCTTCTTGCCGCCCTGTTGAGGTACAATCCAGATAGTCACGGATATTGTCGCAGGATGGCGGGGCGGCGGATATTAATACTGGTTCTGGCTCTGCCCAAGCGATATTCCAACTTGCTGCTAACAAAGTGCAGCCGAGTATCGTTCCCATGCGGGATAAAGCAAATTTCTGTTTCATTATTAATGTTCCTCATGCTAGATTAAGTCTTCAATTAATATCTTCGCCAACAATTTTTGAACAGGATTCAAAGCTAATTTTTGAAAACATTTAACCTCGAAAACGGATTTACAGGATCAAAAAGTTTGTTTCAAGAATCTCTGTACAAGGCAATTTTCTATAAATCATTGATTTAAATCACTTTCAATGGTTAGAATCAGAATTAACAGAATTTAA
>JAGLHR010000835.1 GCA_023143415.1 Thiomargarita sp.
TGTTGTCAGACGAAAAACTTGATGTTCGAGTTTCAGAAATCAAAATGTTGGAAAGATACCCGTTGATAAATACTTATCGCCTCTATCACAAATAATGGCGACAATAACGGCATTTTCTACTTCTTTGGACAAACGCAATGCGCCAGCGATTGCGCCACCTGATGAAATGCCACAAAAAATGCCCTCTTCTACTGCTAAAGCACGGGTAATGTCTTCGGCACTTTGTTGATCCATATCAATAATACGGTCGATCTGTTTTTCATCAAAAATTTGTGGTAAATATGCTTTAGGCCAGCGACGAATTCCTGGTATATTTGCGCCTTCTTCAGGTTGCAATCCAATAATTGAAATAGCCGGATTGACTTCTTTTAAGTAGCGCGATACACCCATAATTGTACCTGTTGTACCCATCGAACTGACAAAATGGGTCACTTTACCATTGGTGTCGCGCCAAATTTCTGGTCCTGTGGTGCGATAATGGGCAAGTGGATTGTCTGGATTATCAAATTGGTTAAGAATTTTGCCTTTTCCCTCTTTTTCCATTTGCAAGGCGGTGTCTATTGCTTTTTCCATACCACCTTTTTGTGGAACCAGTATAATTTTAGCACCAAAAGCGTTCATCATTTGCCGCCGTTCTATAGTCATATTGTCGGGCATGATTAATATCATTTGATAGCCTTTAATAGCGGCAACCATAGCTAAGGCAATACCTGTATTACCGCTCGTTGCTTCAATTAAGGTGTCACCGGGTTTAATTTCGCCCCGTGCTTCGGCTTCTTTAATCATGCTTAATGCAGGACGATCTTTTACGGAACCAGCCGGGTTATTACCTTCTAACTTTGCTAAAATAATGTTACTTGTGTTACCCGGTAAACGTTGCAAACGGACTAGCGGCGTGTTACCGACAAATTGTTCAATGGTTGGAAATGTCATGAGTTATCAATTTTTTTCAGTGTTGTTTATGGGGAATAAAGACCTGTCAGGTTTTGGAAACCTGACAGGTCTTGGCGACTTTGTTGATATTTTATTTTTTGGGAGTGGCCTATCATGTCGAAAACGACAACATCGTTTGACGAATGAATTGTAAATCTTGCCAAGATTTGCTCTTTTCTCGCGGAGAACGTAATAAATACGCAGGGTGGTAAGTCACTATCAAGGGAATCTTATTTTTACCATATTCAAAGCGTTGTCCACGTAATTCCCCTATCGCAAGATCAGAAGATAATAAATGATGGGCGGCTACTCTGCCAACTGCAATAATTAATTTTGGTTTAACTAAGGCAATTTGATAGCGCAATTTGATATGACAACTGGCGATTTCATGGAGATGGGGATTACGATTCTCTGGCGGACGACATTTAATGACATTGGTCATGTACACAGATTCTATTTTTAAATCAATGGCATATAACATCTCATTGAGTAATATTCCCGCACGTCCAACAAAAGGTTCACCTTGAGCATCTTCATCGGCACCGGGTGCTTCACCAATGAACATTAAATCTGCTTGACGATTGCCAATACCAAATACGGTTTGAGTACGAATTTTATGTAATTCGCAATCGGTGCAATTGGCAAAGCGATTTTGTAAGGTATCCCAATCTAACATGGTGTTCTCTTTAGAAGGCGGTATGCTTTCTTTAGAAGGTTCGATGCGTTCTTTAGAAAGTGGTTCGATACTTTCTTTAGAAAACGGTTTTTCCTTTTCAGTCGTCAATGCGTTTTCGGTATGATGCGCTACCCTGTTTACCTGAACATCCGATGTTTTTTCAGTTTGAAGAGGTTCAGGTGTCGCAGCGACATGAGATGATTCCGTTGGAAGAGTTCGCCGCACCCAAATTTGTATGCCCATTGTTTTAAGATATTGGGCATGAAGACTTTTATGATCTCGGTTTGTCATTTAGATCAATTTAATGTGAGTTTTGTGATAATTGGGTAATGCGCTGTTTTAAAATCTCATAAGCAAATAGGGCTAGACAGATATCTGCCCACAACTTGGTAATATCTTCAAGTGATAAGCGCAATAGCATTTGCGACGGGAATTTTGCGTCAATAATCACCATGATGGCAAAAAAGACGGCGGCGCTGTATAAAAAAACGCGAGCCGCTTTTGTTTTTTGACGGAGATTGCCAAGCCATACCAACAGCCCTATTTCTATTAGCCCTAGCCCTAAGATTAAATAAGCATCATTGCGCCCTAACCAGGCACCAATTTGTTCATGTATTAAAAAGCGATCATCAAAACCAAGGTATGCAAACATGATAATTTGCGAGAGGTAAAATAAATAGTCTTTTCGTTCTTTAATTTTGTTCACACATAATAAACAAATCCCAAATAGGAGGGCAGTCGCCCAAAGCAAGAAGACACTTAATGTGGTATTAATGCCATAAAACAGGATTTTATCTTCACCAATATCAGTCACAAATTGTCGTACAAAGTCTTGTGAAGTTTGCCACTCAATAACCATCAATGTGAGGCTATAGACGGCTAGTAATAAAAACAAGAAGATACGAGGAATACTCATAATTGATACCGTCGAGCAATCAACATCGCGCAAAAAAATAAACTGTACATGCCTATCACCTCAAATGCCTCTTCAAAACAGGTTAAAATGGAGCCATTTTTATTGAGAGAATCTAAGTACCATTCAAAAAGCTCAAAGACAAATACGCCTGGTAGGCAAAAGAAGGCTAAAAATAAGGTAAAGTATGCCAATTGACGTTGCCAATCCTGGTTTGTTGGCATCTGAGCAATCACCTTTCGCAAAAAATAGCCCATCATTAATAAACCAGCTAATAGAAAGGGAGCAAATAGTATAATCCAAAAGTAACCCCTATTATCGGGAGGCGCATTTATCCAGAGGTTGCTGACAAAGCGTTGAAAGGATTTTCCTACCGTTTCGTGAAGACTCGCCACTTCATCAGCAGAGAGTAAAACCGCGCCTATCGCCGTTAATTTAAAGGTAAAACGGGTTATGCGGGAAATTGTAAAACTGGGCGATGATCCCCAGCCAAGTAATAAAAATGCGAAACCTGTACTCAGGAAAATCATACTTGAGAACCAAGTCGCCAGCGTGTTTTCTTCACGCAAATCTAGCAATTCCAATATCCTATGCAAATTGATTCCAAATAGCCTTTGCCATTCAGTTCCTTGACTGAAATAAGCTATAAAGGTGGTTAATATGAAAAATAGGGTTATTAGGAATAAGGGTATTGCTAGTTTTTCTAGGAGGGAATGAATTTTAATAATTTAAAGTCCTTAAATAATTGTTTTCAAAGCGAAAGTGTTGAACTCCAATCCAAAGCTAAAG
>JAGLHR010000836.1 GCA_023143415.1 Thiomargarita sp.
TGGCGGGAAAGCTATCGTCTGTTTTTGAAAAAACATCTTCTGCCCTTGCCTGAATCAGAGCAACTGGAATACTTAGCTGAATATTGGCGAATGAGCCAAGAGCGGCGTGGCATCATGCGAGACATCGTTCTGGAAAAACAAACTCTACAATCACAATTAGAGCAAACCACTCAAACGCTGGAACAATATCAACAGTCGCAACAACGATATGAAAAGATGCAATCTGAGTATGCCCAATTGCAATCCGATTGGAGTACTAAGTATGAACACTTGCAATCGGATTATGCCCATTTGCAATCCGATTGGATAGCTAAGTATGAACACTTGCAATCGGATTATGCCCATTTGCAATCCGATTGGATCGCCAAATATCAACAGTTAGACTTGGAAAGCCGCAAAGAATCGGCTCAGTTACAATCCGATTGGACAGCTAAGTATCAACAGTTGCAAACGGACTATGCCCAATTACAATCCGATTGGATCGCAAAATATCAGCTGTTACAATTGGAAGAGCGCAAAGAATCAGATCAGTTACAATCCGATTGGAATGCGAAGAATCAACAATTACAATCCGAATACGCCCAATTGCAATCCGATTGGAATGCAAAATATCAACAATTACAATCGGATAGTGATAAAAAATCGGCTCAGTTACAATCCGATTGGGATGCTAAGAATCAACAATTGCAATCGGATTACGCCAAACTGCAATCCGATTGGAATGCCAAATATCAATTGTTACAATCTGACCATGCCAAAGCGTATGACAAATTACAATCTGCTTCTGAAAAAAAACAAGCCAAAATGCAGACGGCATACAACCAACTTGAAAAACACTATGCCCAATTGCAGAATAGACAGCAACAAGAACAAAATACCTTGCACGAATTGAGCAAGCAAATGGCTGTTGGGCTCAATGCGACTGCCATTGAAAAAATATTACAGTCATCACCACGAACCGCTTATGCTTTAGCCACCTCATCGGGCGGGGTTATTGACGATTATCAACGTCTTGTCAACTGGATTCGGGATAAATCAGAGCAATTGAGCCAGTTTGAACTCAATTTATCGGCGCAAATTCAACCCCTGCAACCTGACTATCATCTCCTGCATCAACAATTAGTAGATTTAATCAAACTGATTTCTGCTTCACATTGGCCCCAAATACGCCGCTATGCCAATGCGGTACAAGAGATTGAAAAGGGCGTAGAAAACCTCTATTCTCAAATGGAACATTATGTTTCAAGCAGCAACACTGTTAGCACGAGCATCGGGTTAGTGAAAAAACAAGCACTTTTGCCAAAAGAGGAAGAATGGGGCAAAATACCACCACGCCCTTTATCGGAAGTTTATCCTGCATTGATGACCATTGCTGGTAGCACAGAAAATCCGCAGTTTATGGAAAGCGTGAACGAATTAGGAACGATACCTTTTTTGCTTGATCCAGAAGCTGTCTTAGTGTTTACCGTTTATTGCCACTTTCCTGATTTTTTCAGATTCGATATTTTCTTAGGCACCCGTCTTCGCATTAATACCTGTCAAGTGCGCGTCATTATCCGTGAATTAGAAAGCAAAAAGCCGATACGTGCCTTCTTTCTGGATGCGTTAGAAATGCTTGATAATCGCTTCCATCCGATTAGCTTTGAGCCAATTGCTGATTCTGCGGGTAAAACTTATCAGATTGAAATGGATTCGCCCGATGCCAATGAAATATCAGGGATTGCCGTCTGGTGTCATCCTAAACAGCCATCCAATGACTACGCCCAACAGCCTGACTATGAGCGAGTACAACGAATTGGCGAAATAAACGAATTGCCCCAGTGGATAGAACAGGATTTATTAGATTTGCCATTGCCAACCCAGCTAAAGGCGAAATCTGCCCCCCATCTTTTTATGGTATTTGGCTTGACAGAATCTACTCATATTTTAGACTTACTCCTGTTTTTAAGAAAACTGGGTTCCCGGCTGGAGCAGGCGAACAGCAAAGGACAAATTGTCTTATGTGGGCTATTCAATTCTGAAATGCGACAGTATTGTCAACAACACTTATTGACGACTTTGGAAACGAAACAAGCCCATATAGACTTACCCGTCGCGCTTAATTGGGGCAAAAATCAGGATTTAGCCGCAGAATATTTATGGTGCTGCGAAATCCATGCAATACCAGAACCTAATATCATTGAACGGGCAATGGAAATGTTTATTGATTGCCCCAATGCCGCTTTACTGGTACCAATGGAAAAATACGCTGATGGAAAAATCAGGGCAGGTTATGCCTCACTCATGCGCGACGGTATATTGGAAACCGCCTTAGCGGGAGCACCGGCTGATCATCCCTATCATAGTTATCGGCGCACTATTGATGCCGCGAGTAGTCAGTTGGTGATTATGAAAAAGGATTGCTTGCCTCAACTCAACATAAGCGAAATCGGTGCTTATCGCATACCCATGTATCAACTGACAGAACTGATTTGGCAATTGAAAGACAAGCAATATGAGGCGAAATATGAAGCCGCGCTCTGTTATGAACAGAATCAACCTTATCCTGAATTACCAGAACAGGATTACAGCGATGACTCTCAACGGTTTTATCAACGCTGGGGCGATAAACTCTCAATGCGATCTGCTCATTTGAGCAACGCTTTAAATCCACTGAAACAACCAACTGTCTTAGTTATTGATGCCACTCTGCCCATGTATGATGAAGATTCTGGCTCCCTGCGACTTTATACCCTACTAAAATTGTGGGTATCTTTAGGCTATCGAATCACGTTTTTTCCAGATAATTTGGACAGTCAATTTAAATACCGCCATTCCCTTGAAGCCCTGGGAATAGAAGTTTTTCATGGGAACTACAATATTGCAGATGCAATGGCTTATCGGCAATTTGATTTTGCCCTGATTTGTCGGGTAGAGATTGGACAACGTTATATACCCTTTGTGCGTTTATTATCTCCTAAAACGGTGATTTTTTATGACACAGTAGATATTCACTATATTCGTGAAGAACGTCAAGCGGAGATTGAAAACGATTCTGAACTGTTAGCCAAGGCAAAAGGCACTAAACGCCAAGAATTAGCAAACTGTCTGCTGGCGAATCGCGTCATTACAGTAACGGAAGACGATGGTTATCATTTGCAAAAAGAATTACCCCATTTAGAATTTTCAGTCATACCCAATATTCATCAGCGGCACCCACTGCCTGAAAATGGCTTTGAAGAGCGAGAAGGCTTAGTCTTCATTGGCAACTATAATCACCAACCTAATGAAGATGCCGTCTATTATTTCATCGAAACGGTCTTACCGAAAATCCAAGCCCGCTTACCAAAAGTCTCTTTATATTTGATTGGCAGCAATATGAAAGGGAAAATGAAAGCGTTAGCCAGCGAAAATATCAAAATTGTGGGATGGGTGGACAAAGTTGAACCCGAATTAGCTAAACGGCGCGTTTTTGTCTCATACTTACGCTATGGTGCTGGCATGAAAGGCAAATTGGGGCAAGCCTTATCTTTAGGATTACCAGTTGCCACCACGATGATCGGTGCAGAAGGCATGGGACTTAAAAATGAAGAAACCGCCTTAATTGCAGATGATCCTGAACATTTTGCAGAAGCCGTGTATCGTTTATACACAGAAAGGGCATTATGGGAAAAGCTATCTCATCAAGGAAAGGATTATATAGAAGAACATTATGGAGAAACGGCGGTACGTGAAAAACTTCGGAATTTATTAATTGATGTCACCTCGTCGTGATTTTGGAATGATTTTGGAGTCCAAACCTTTAGATT
>JAGLHR010000837.1 GCA_023143415.1 Thiomargarita sp.
TATCCGCTACTGCAAAGTGCTGATATTTTGGTTTATAAAGCAGGACTTGTGCCTGTCGGAGAAGATCAAGTCGCCCATGTTGAATTTACACGCGAACTCGCACGGCGGTTTAATCACCTCTACGGACGTGAACCCGATTTTGAAGAAAAAGTCAATGACGCAATTCGTAAAATGGGTAAAAAAAATGCCAAACTCTACAAAAACCTGAGAAAATCTTATCAAGAACAGGGCGATGATGACGCTTTAAGTACCGCTCACGCCCTAGTAGAAGATCAGCAAAATATCAACATGGGCGATAAAAAACGTCTCTTGGGTTACTTAGAAGGGCAAGCCAAAACCATATTGATCGAACCTGAAGTTTTGTTGACAAAAACCGCTAAAATGCCGGGGTTAGATGGACAAAAAATGTCTAAATCCTATCACAACACCATTGGACTGCGTGAACCTCCTGAATCTGTAGAAAAAAAGATACGCACGATGCCCACTGATCCGGCACGAGTGCGGCGCACCGATCCGGGAGAACCTGAAAAATGCCCGGTTTGGCAATTTCATCAGATTTACTCCGATGATAACCGAAAAGACTGGGTACAAAACGGCTGTCGAACTGCGGAAATAGGTTGTATTGACTGCAAGCAACCCGTGATAGATTGCATCATCGCAGAATTAGCACCTATCCAAGAAAGGGCACAAAGTTATATTGAAGAACCTGAATCAGTCCACGCAATACTGGCTGAAGGTTGTGAACAAGCAAGTGCCGCTGCCCGTGAAACGCTTGAAGAAGTGCGGCAAGTGATGGGGTTAATATACCGTTGAGTGAACATTCTGAAGTTGAAGTCAGTAGTGAAGCAAAAGCAATTGTGCAGGGCACACAACTTGACATATTGCCGATTGACCTTTATGTGCCGCCTGATGCCCTAGAAGTTTTCCTTGAAAGTTTTGAAGGGCCTTTAGATTTATTATTATATTTAATACAGCGTCAAAATCTGGACATTCTGAATATCCCAATTGCCGAAGTCACACGCCAATACTTGCAATATGTTGAACTCATGCAAGAATTCAATCTGGATTTAGCGGCAGAATATTTGCTGATGGCAGCGATGTTGATGGAAATTAAATCCCGCATGTTACTCCCATCAACCAAAGAGAATGAGCCGGAAACTGATCCGCACGAACAATTAATTAAGCAATTACGGGAATATGCCCAATATAAAGAAGCCGCGCAAGATTTAGACACTTTACCACGAATAGAAAGAGACATTTTTCTTGCCACCGTGGAACGTCCTGATATTCCTAAAGAAGTCATCATACCAGACATCAGTTGGTCAGTTTTACTAGAAGCCATGCGGGAAGTCATAGAACGTGCCGAACTATTTACCTCACATCAAATCATGCAAGAACCCTTATCCGTGCGGGAACGCATGAGTTTGATTTTAGAACAATTAAATTCTTTACAACGTATTGATTTTCTTATGCTTTTTAAATTAGAAGAAGGCAGGGCTGGTGTCGTAGTGACATTATTAGCCATATTAGAACTCGCGAAAGAGTCGTTGATACAAATTATTCAAGAGCAGCCTTTTGAAACGATACAAGTTGAATTATGAATGAACTACTTAATGGTGAATTATGAATGGTGAATGGTTTTGAGATTTGAGTTTTTTGAAGAAAAACTCAAACCTCGAATGGTGAATGATTAAATCATTCATAATTCACCATTCATAATTCACCATTCATAATTCATCATTAAGCTCATAAGGAATGAGAATTGAATAATACACAAAACTAAACCTGTCAGGTTTGGCTTTAAAGTTTCGGCAGTTATTAAAACCTCATTCCTAACCAAATATGACAGAACAACCCCTCAAAAACATCATTGAAGCCGCCTTATTCACCGCCGGAAAGCCTTTAACAATTGATCATTTTATTGACTTATTTGTAGAAGTTGAACCACCGGAACGGCGTGAAATACGAACTGCCCTACAAGCGTTACAAGAAGAATATGCTGAACGGGGCATAGAATTACTACAAGTCGCAAGCGGTTATCGCTTTCAAACAAAAGCCGATTTAACGCCCTGGCTGAAACATTTGCAACCAGAACGCTCACCCCGTTACTCAAGGGCAGTGCTTGAAACGATAGCCATCATCGCCTATCGTCAACCAATTACTCGGCGCGAAATTGAATCTATACGGGGTATCGCTGTTAGTAGTGATATTATGAAAAGATTGCAGGATTACAACTGGATACGAATATTAGCCCGCCGTGATACCCCTGGACATCCTGCACTTTATGGTACAACTCGCGCTTTTTTAGACTATTTTAACCTCAAAAACCTCAGTGATTTACCTCCACTAACAGAATTACGGGAAAATCTGGAAAAGCAATCTGAATTATTTGAAGAATTGATTGCGCCTGAAAAGGAAATTGTGCCTACTAATTTAGAGGAAATTGCGCCTGAGAAGAAGATTGTGCCTAAAAAGGAAATTTTGCTAAAAACTAATCCGTTTGTAATTACTCAGCCTTGAAATCAATTTCAAGGCTGAAAGCATTCAAGGCTAAAGTTTTTTCGTATCTTATTAAAATTTGGTCTCTTAATGTAGGGTGGGTAGAGCGAGAGCGAAACCCACCATTTTCAACGGAACGGTGCCACTTCGTTCCTACCCACCCTACATTACAATGCCATTAAGTTAAGGGCAGACACGCAGGTCTGCCCCTACCAATCTCAACGTATTCAGGGGCTGTAGGGGCATTCGAGGCTAACGTTTTTTGAAGAAAAACGTTAGCCTCGAATCCTGCGTGTTCGCCCTGGCTTAACTTAATGGCATTGACCCTACATTAAGAGATACCACCAAATTTTGATAGGATACGTTTTTTCTTTAAAAAAACT
>JAGLHR010000838.1 GCA_023143415.1 Thiomargarita sp.
TGGATTATGGTATAAACGGATTAAAGAGCCTCTTGCAAAACTCGCTTTTTCGAGTTGAGATTTAGAAATCCGATTTTTGGAAAAAATCGGATTTCTTGAGATTTCAAAGCTAAATACAAAATCCGTTTATTTCTTTAATCCGTTGTACTCGTCTGTACTCGTCGTTTGAAGTCCATCCAATAACTGTTGTACCCGCCTCGTATTTGGATTCCCCATTTCTTCAAAGAGTTGCAAACTCTTGAGGAACATTTCTTTCGCACGCGGTAATTGACTACTTTTGACGTAAGAAATCCCAAGGTTGCCGTAAATACTCGCCATATTTTCTTTACGCCCTAACACTTCATTAATTTCAAGCCCCTTGAGAAACATTTTTTCAGCCTGTTGCCAATCACGACGCTTGGCATAAATAGAAGCTAATTCGGCGTACTTATTCGCCATATCTTTTTTATTATCAATGGCTTGAGAAATTTTTAGCCCTTTTAGAAGCATTTTTTCAACATTTTGTGAATCACCACGCTTGGCATAAATATTAGCCAAATTGGCATATTTTTTTGCCATTGCTACCTTGTTGCCAAGCGCGTCATACATCTCCAATTCTTTCAAATACATCGCCTCCGCTTCTGCCCAATGCCCTGCCGACGTATAAAGCGTTGCAATATTAGCATAGTGATGCACCATGCCTTCTTTATTATCAATCGCTTTATCAATTTCGAGTGCTTTGAGAAGTGCTTTTTCACTGTTTGGTCCATCACCGTGTTTTGCGTAAAGCGCAGCCAAATTGGCATAGTGACGTGCCATGCTTTTCTTGTTGTCTAAAACCTTATCAATTTCTATGCCTTCAAGAAACATTTTTTCAGCAGATCGATCTTCGCCTTGCTTGGCATAGAGTACACCAAGATGAGTATATTTATTCGATAAACCTTCCTGATTGCCAGAGGCTTTATCAATCTCTACCCCTTTGAGAAACATTTCTATCGCCTGCGGTAAATGATTACGTTCTGTATAGAATGTACCAAGGTTGGCATAGCCATTTGACAGGCTTTGTTGGTTTTTTAACGCTTCACTAATCGCCAGCCCTTTGAGAAACATTTTTTCAGCACGGCTCTTGTCGTCTTTATCACGTTTCTTGGTTTTGGCACGTTTCTCATCATGTTTATCGTAAATGGCATAAAAATGACCGAGTGTTGCATAGTGATTTAACAGTTTTTCCTTATCCTCTGAAGTCATTTCCCAATCGTTGAGCAGTTTTTCCTTAGCATGTTGCAAGTTACGCTGCTCTTTTGCGATATTGACTTCTATGGTTCTTGTTTGGAGAATTTCCAAAGCATTATTAATCTCAATCTCTAAAGCCTTGAGGTACATATCCACCGCTTGCTCTTTCTCATCACGTTTGGCGTAAATTGTACCGAGATGGGTATAGTTGACGATGCGTTGTTCCTTTTCTAAAATCTTACCTTCTGAAAACTCATCAATCTCTAATCCCTTGAAGAACATTTCTTCTGCCTGTTCATCATCGCCACGATTGACATAGAGCGTACCCAAATTGGCGTAGAGACGTGCCATGCTTTCTTGATTTTCTAATGTTTCCCCAATTTTCAAGCTTTTGAGATACATTGTCTCGGCATGTTGCAAATCACCCCGTTTCGCATAAATCTCGCCTAGACTGGCATTGTAACGCATGATGCCTTTTTTATATCCCAATGCTTCATCAATCTCTAATCCCTTGAGAAATTTCTCTTCGGCGAGTTGATCGTTGTCGTGTTTAAGAAAAAAATTCCCCAGTTTGGCGTATTGATCTAACAGGCTCTCTATATTTCCTGAATTCGTCAGCTTTGTACTTTTAAAAAACATCTCCTCAGAACGCTGCCAATTGCCGCGATCTGCGTAGATATGACTGAGATTGTCATATATCTTTCTCATGCCCGCCTGATTTTTTAAGTCCTTATAAATCTCTAGCCCTTTAAGCAACATCTCCTCAGCTTCTTGCCAATTTTCTTGATCCTTATAAAAAGTACCCAGTTTGACATATTTATCTGCCATGCTTTGGCTATATTTGCCCTTAGAGGAAGTCATTTCTTCAGACTTGAAAAACATGTCCTCCGCACGTTGCCATTCACCGCGTTTAGCATAAAGTGTACTCAAATGACTATAGTGGATTGCTATGTTTTTTTCATCGTCTAAGGCTTTATAAATCTCTAGCCCTTTGAGAAACATCTCCTCAGCACGTTCCCATTTCTCGTTACTCATATAGAAAGTCGCTAATTTGGCATATTTTTCTGCCGCACCTTTCTGACTTTCTAAACGCGCTTCCATTTCCAACGCCCTTTTAAGGAAAAGTGCTTCAGCGTCTGGCTTGCTATCATGCTTCATAAATAAAGCAATCATTTTGGCATATTTATTAACCATGCTGTCTTGATTTTCTAAATCCTCTTCAACTTTCATGGCACTTAGAAACATCTTATCCACACGTTGCCAATCATTGCCATTTCCATAGAGCGCTGCAAGTTTAGCATAGTCATTGATTATGCCTTTATGATTGCCTAAAATTTGATTAATCTCCAAACCTTTAAGGTAGATCTGTTCAGCACGTTGCCATTCACCCTGTTTCAAATAGAAATCACCCAAATTGGCATACTTATTTAGTACCATGCTGTCCTTATCTTTTGATCTCAGGGCTATCTTTTTGAGAAAAAATTCCCCAGCACGTTGCAATTTCCCACGTTTAACGTAGAAAGCAATCACTTTGTCGTATCTGCTCTCAATTTGGGGGAGATTTTTTAAATCACTCGTTTCGCCAATCTCCAAACTCTTGAGATACATCTCTTCAGTCTGTTGCAAATGACCACGAAGATAGTAGATATGACCCAGATTAAAATATTGCTTTGTCATACCATCGTCATCTTCTAACTCCTGAAAAATCGCTAGGCTTTCGCGAAACATTTTTTCCGCTTTTTCATTATCACCACGAATGGCATAAAGGCTCCCCAGATTATCGTATTGACTAGCTATGCCCTTTTCATCCCCCAATAGCTGAAATGTTTCCAGACTCTTGAGGTACATCTGTTCACCCTTTTGCCAATCTCTAATATTCGTGTAAAGAAACGCAAGATTGCCATATTGCACTGCCAGGGCTTCATGGTTTTCTACATCCTGAAAAATTTTTACCCCTTTCAGGTACATTTCCTCAGCATTTTTCAAGTCGCCTTCGGCACGATATTGTTTCCCGATCCTAATGTAATCGACGGCTTGATTATATTGCTCTGCTTTCCAGATTTGCCACCCAATCAGCCCTAGAAGGGCTATCACAACGGCTGACATTGCCCACCAGCCCATCGTTTTGGACTTTTCTGATGAGGTATTATTTTTTGATGTTTCCACCATTTTTATGATTCTCCTATAAAAAGATTAAAAGTGATGCAAGAGCGAATCTTATGCCCTTATGATGCTAAATATTATAGCTGATCATTCCGTTTTTTGATGTCGTTTAAATATTGAGTACAACGGATTAGCGGTTTAAACGGATTGATGAAATGGCCGTTTTAATTTGCATAATATTAATATAATCAATCACTTAAAGTTTAACCTGTTCAATAATTTGCAGATCAAAATGCCTCACAATCCATTCGAGGCTAAAGTTTTTTTGAATAAAAAACTTTAGCCTCGAAGTTTATTCCGTTAATCCGTTGTACTCAAGTTGAAATAAAAAAAACGAAAATTTGACAATGATCTAATAATGCGAATAAAATTGAGCTAACAAAGCTAAAGCGTTTTCGAGGTTTAAAAAAAAATTCAACTCTTAATTCGCATTCTTAATCTGACAAAACGAGTTTAGGAAAAAAAATGATTTATTTAAATAAAACAGGGCTATCACTTATTGCCTGCTTATGTCTCTCATGTCTGAATCAAGCCGCATCAAGCCAGACAATTTGGCAAGGTAAAAGTGCAGGCTTCAATATAGATTGGACAGAAAAAGACTTTACGGTTACCAAAGGTAGTAAAATTATATTTTCAGCCGAAAAAGCCTTAGCACAGAAATACTTTGAAAGAGAAATTTTACATTATCCCTCTGGTGGTCCAGTGTGCGAATATAAGCGTACTTTGAGCTTATTATCCGTGGTGGGTAGCATCGTCAGTTTGGCAGATACTTTTGAACAACATTGTCAAGCCTTTATTCATAGTATTCCCAAAATAACGACGGTTGATCTCGCTAATCCCGAAAAGACTGTTTCTTTAACCGATTTTTTCACTGAACCTGTTATTCTCAAAGCATTGCTTGCAAATCTTCTCATTCAAAAAACACTTGCATCGAAAGTGACTTTGCCATCAACGCTCGACGCATTTTCTCAGAATTTAGAGTCTGCACCAGACATGATGGTAGAAATGGAAAATGGAGAAAATTGTCAGTTTCAATTATCTGAAGACTTTTTAACACAATTTACATTTCACCATGTTAAAAAAGATCAAATCGCTGTTTATATCGCACTATCGCCAGCAATAACCGATTGTCGATTTGAAAAAGTCCAACTGGGTATTTATTTACCTATTCCTAAAAAACTCAGCTTGAACATCAAAAAGGCTCAAAAAAGTCAAGCGGGCTTTTTGATGGAGAAGATGAAAAAAGGGGCAACAATTCTCTATTTCTCCACAGACACCTATACGCCTTACCCCGTGGCGGATACAAGGGTGATAACTGTTCCAAAAGCCAGTTTGCGTACATTACCACAAGTGACAAACTCCAATTTGATAGAAACCCTTAAAGAAGGTACGGTTATTAAAACACTTGCGCGTACCTCTTTTCAAGAGGAAAACAATCACGATAAGCGTGATTATTGGTATCTCGCGGAATTAAAGGATGGAAAAATCGGGTGGATTTTTGGTGCGTTGACGAAAAGGCTTAAAAAAAATCCATTGATAAGTCTCAGAAAAACAACGGATGATAAGACTCGTGTGCGTTCAAAACAAAATATCAAAGCACGTATTGTAGAAACGCTTGATAAAGGCGTGATTGTCCGAGCCTTTGCACGTTCTAAACGTCAAGGCAAGGTTGCTCAGGTTCTGGATTACTGGTATAAAGTCAAGTTGGCGAGTGGAAAAATCGGGTGGATTTTTGGTGGACAACTCATGGAAACGGAAACCAGATTGGCGACAAGTAAAAAGAGGACTATACGTTCTGCACCTAAAAAAAATGCCAGCATTGTAGAAGAAGATGAGCAACAGACTTATTTTTATATTTATGGGCGTTCTAAACATCAAGATAAAATAGGTGGAATCCGAGATTATTGGTATCAAGTCGGAGATTCAAGAGATCGTTATATGAAAATGGATATTGCGCCAATGGGCTGGGTTTTTGGTGGAGACATTATGAGACTCGGTGCAAAAATCACAACGACTCCAAAGGTTCGTATGCGTTCTGCTCCCCATTACACATCCCGTCTCATCAAGAAACTGGATAAAGGTGTTGTTGTCCTCAATGCAATAGCGCGTTCAAGAGAGCAAGACTATATATTAGGAAATCTGGACTATTGGTATAAAGTAAAATTGGCAGATGGGCAGATCGGTTGGGTTTTTGGTGGATTAGTCATGTCTATCGGTTTTTCAGAAATGCCATTGATGGCAGAAACAGCAATTCAAAATGTGGATAATGTGGATATTGATTCGAAAACAAAGGCATCAGAAAAAATTAATGATGATAAAGCAATAGCAACCATAGAATTTAACATAAATGCTGGACGTTCTTATGACGCGACTAACAAACGACTTAAAGATATTTACCAACAAATCATTTCTCTCTTAGATAGTGAAAAATATAAGAAAAAAAATCCCGATACTGGAATTCGGTTATATCCTGAAGGTGAAGAAAAACAACGATTAATTGAGGCACAAAAAGGATGGCTTCAATTTCGCGAAAACCATTGTCGTTTTGAGAATGTTTTCTTTCGTGGAGGCAGAGAAGCCAGAATTTACGAGTTCAGATGCCTCGAAGCCCTGACTAAGCAACGCATAACGACGTTGAAAAAAGCACTGAAAACCTTGAAGAAATAACGGGTTATTTTGGAGTACAAATATTTTGGAGTCCAAACCTTCAGA
>JAGLHR010000839.1 GCA_023143415.1 Thiomargarita sp.
AAGCGTTGGACTCCATTGCCAAATCTGAAGCGTTGGACTCCAAAAACGCCTAATCAACTCTATAATTCGGTGCTTCCTTGGTGATAGAGACATCATGGACATGGCTTTCGCGCATTCCGGCTGGACTAACTTGTACAAATTCCGTTTTACGTCGCATTTCTTCTAAGGTGCGACAGCCTGTATAACCCATACTGGAACGTAAACCGCCTAACAATTGATGAATGACTTCGATTAAAGGTCCTCGATGCGGGACTCTTCCTTCAATTCCTTCAGGAACTAATTTGGCTTCTGTATCAACAGATTCCTGAAAATAACGATCTTTTGAGCCTTGCGCCTGTGACATGGCGGCAATTGAACCCATTCCCCGATAGGATTTATAGGCACGACCTTGATAAAGTTCAACTTCACCCGGTGCTTCCTCTGTTCCTGCAAACAAGCCACCTATCATAAGCGAATGCGCTCCCGCTGCTATTCCTTTAGCCATATCACCAGAATAGCGAATCCCGCCATCGGCGATGAGAGGAATACCTGAATCTTTCAGTGCTTGTGCCACATTATCAATCGCAGTAATTTGTGGAACACCAACACCTGCAACAATGCGGGTTGTGCAAATTGAGCCTGGACCAATCCCCACTTTTATGCCATCTGCACCTGCTTCTACTAACGCTTTCGCCCCTTCGCTGGTTGCAATATTACCTCCAATGACTTGTGTTTCAGGATAATGTTGTTTGATCCAACGTACTTTATCAAGTACGCTTTGTGCATGTCCATGTGCGGTATCTACAAGTATGACATCTGTATCCGCTTCAACTAAGGCGGCTATTCTCTTTTCGCAATCTTTGCCTGTTCCCACCGCTGCGCCTACTCGTAAGCGTTTTTGTTCATCCTTGCACGCATTGGGTTTTTCAGTGGCTTTTTGAATGTCTTTCACAGTAATCATGCCACGTAATTGAAAATGATCATTAACAACCAGCACTTTTTCAATACGATGTTTATGTAATAAATGTACAATTTCTTCACGATCAGCCCCTTCTTGTACGGTGACTAACCGTTCTTTAGGGGTCATTATGCTGGAGACGGGTTGTTCATAATGGGTTTCAAAGCGTAAATCGCGATTGGTGACAATACCAACTAACATTTCTTTATCGACAACAGGGACACCAGAAATATGATTGGCGCGTGTCAAATTAAGCACTTTTTGAATACTGGTATTGGGTGAGACGATAAAGGGATCTTTAATGACTCCACTTTCAAATTTTTTAACGATTCGTACTTGACGTGCTTGCTCCTCAATAGACATGTTTTTATGAATAATGCCGATACCGCCCTCTTGCGCTATTGTGATAGCCAAACGTGCTTCTGTGACAGTATCCATTGCTGCTGAGATAATTGGAATATTAAGAATAATGTCTCGCGTTAATGGCGTGTTCAGCTGTGCTTGTTTGGGCAAGACAGTGGAATGGGCTGGTATGAGTAAAACATCATCAAAAGTGAGTGCTTCTTGAATAATACGCATGATAAATTTCCTGATAAGAATTGACGGGTTTAGTTTAACAGATTAAAAATCATTTTAATTAGTTAAATTGATTTAATATGGGTATTCTTAATTTTTAATAAAAAAAATAGTATAAACTTGTCTTTGATGAAATTATGTCGAATATTGTTAATATTAGGGCTGACGCACTGAAAAATGAAATAAATTGTAAATTAGTTGCAAATTCAAGATTGAATGAATTTCAACTTTAAAATTCTCTGTACAGGACATTTTTTATTGTTAGAATCAGAATTTTCAGAATGTGCGAATTTTCAGAATTAAAAATAAAGTGAGTTTTCGAGGTTCAAGTTTTTTGAAGAAAAAC
>JAGLHR010000084.1 GCA_023143415.1 Thiomargarita sp.
CTTCGTTCCTACCCACCCTACTTTAAGTAAGAGAGACCACCAAATTTTGATAGGATACAAAAAACTTAAACCTCGAAATTAGTCGGCTTGAGCCGACTTTAGCTTTTAGCCTTAAAATTGATTTCAAGGCTAACTGCTGAGTAGTTACGGCATTTTAAAATATCTGAAAATTTATTATAACAAAAGTCGTTGTAATTTATAATACTAAATTCACGATTAAAAAATTCACAATTCGATCCGAGAATATTGTTTGAATCCGAATTTTATTTTTAATATTAAACATAAAATCAATCACTTATAAATAATTGTTCCCTAAAAAGCCTCGAAAACAATTAGAAATGTTATTATAATACATTAAATTTTTTGAATCCGTTCAATGTTGCTTCAAACCTTAGTTGAGGAGAAATTATGGCTCGAACACCTTCTAATATGATGCCGTTAGGTACAAAGGCACCTGATTTTGCCTTGCCCAATACGGTGACGGGCGAAACTGTGACGCTCAATAGTCTAAAGTCTGATATTGCGACAGTGATGATGTTTATTTGCAATCATTGTCCTTATGTCAAACATGTTGATGAACAATTGGTGAAGTTAGCCAGTGATTATCAACAAAAAGGCATTTCTTTTATTGCGATTAGTTCTAATGATGTTGCCAATTATCCAGACGATTCACCTGAAAAAATGAAGGAAGTCGCGCAACAGTTAGGCTATCCTTTTCCTTACTTGTATGATGAAAGTCAAGAGGTTGCTAAAGTTTATCAAGCGGCTTGTACACCAGATTTTTATATATTTAACAAGGACTTAAACTGTGTCTATCGGGGACAATTGGATGAGGCACGTCCTCATAACAATGTCCCTGTTACTGGTAAGGATATTCGCGCTGCTTTAGAAGCGATATTGGCTGGGGATTCTGTGAATCCTGAGCAAAAACCGAGTCTTGGCTGTAACATTAAATGGAAGGCTTCATGATGAAATTACGTTGGTTACTTCTTCTCTTATGCTATTTACCCAATGTACTTTATGCCAACGAGGTTTTGGACAGTTTTTTGCAGACTTTGCAGACTTTGCAAGCACAATTTGTGCAAAAGCTCTACAACGAAAAAGGGCATTTATTGGAACAGTCGCAAGGTAAAATGTATGTGCAGCGCCCTAATCGGTTCCATTGGAATTATCTACACCCTTACAATCAACTCATTGTTGCTGATGGGGAGAGGGTGTGGATATATGACAAAGATTTGGAGCAAATCACGCTGAAAAAATTAGACGATGCATTGGGTAAAACACCTGCTTTTTTATTAAGCAGTAATCGTCGTGTAGAAGATGATTTTGTGGTGAATCAATTGCCTTCTAAAAAAAGAGGCATGACGCGCTTTAAACTGATTCCTAAAGATGCACAAGCACAGTTTAAAAGTATGTATCTCAATTTAAGTGGAAAAGTGATATTGGGGCTTGAATTTAAAGATAATCTGGGACAAAAAACGGTTATCACTTTTAAACAAGTGAAGCGAAACCGAAAATTGGGTGAAGAATTGTTTATATTCACTCCACCAGCGGGCGTGGATATTATTAGGGATGATAATTAGTTAAGGAGTACAACGCTTTAGCTTTGGACAATTTTTTAATGAGGAAGGAATGTAGGGTGGGCAACGTCTTTTGCCCACCAATAGGAGTCCAACGCTTTAGCTTTGAAAATAGGAGTACAACGCTTTAGCTTTGGTGCACACCAATCTTAACACTCTGGAATAGTCAGCACATCTTTACTAAACGTAATTGGACAAACTTCATCACTATCTATTTTCGGCAAACGTGTTTCCAAGTTTGTTGCCGTTGGCAGAGTTGGAATCACTTGACTTTCGGGTAAATCAACCTCGTTTTTCAAGTGATCATACATGCGATCCATAGCTTGACTGAAATAATAATGCAATGGAACGTTATCGTCTTCGTTGAAGTTATCAAAATGACCCGCATTTTTGACTTCAATATAAACTAAATTATTGTTTTTATTAGTTTTATTCGTTAAACCATAATAAAGGCGAGAGGTAAAATTCACATGCGCGACTGCATCATCTCGCCCATGTACAATAATCGCGGGTTTACCTTGTAAATTGCCATGCGCTAAAACGGATTTAATACCTTCTTGAACAAGCTGGTAATCTCGTAATTCCGTTCCTGTTAGCGGATTGCCCGTATTTATCGTAACGCCAGTTGTGCCAGTGGCTAATCGCCGTAAACATAACGCGCCTTCCAAATAGCCATCAAGGTTGCCATTGATATCAACGCTATGGCTAAAATTGATACCTTCTTCGTTATTGCCATGATTATTAATGAGATAAGTGCCACTGCTCGGCGGCATACCATTACTACTTTGAAAATCATCGGCTAAATCGGATAACATTTTGGCACTGGGCGGGTTATCTTCAATAGTCGCGGCATAACTATAACCACATAAGTTTTTAACAACACTAAAACGTCCATAAGCGTTGGCGTATAAATAGGCAAAACCCGCATAATAGTCTTCATAATTATGGGTATTACTACTCGCCAAAGTGCCATAATTATTCAATAATGCTTGTGCTTCAGCAATTTGTTCAGCCCGCGTGCTACTGCTCAACCAACCCTTATTCTTTAAGGCAGTACAACGTCCAAGCATTTCTATATTGCCATTGGCACAAGGTTGAAAAACATTATAATAAGTGAGCACATCAAATAGTGATTTCTGATCTAATTTTTTATAGGGGAAAGTTTTATCGCCCTGCTCAATAGTCACCCCTTCGCCATCAGAAAAAGGTTTCGGATTAATCATTGGTGCTGCCACGACAACACCATCAATCAAATCTTCGCTATCTTGCTCCGTTGCCCTGAGGGAAGCCGCGCCGCCACTGGAAACGCTTGAGGCAATCACTATTGTATTGTCGGATGTCAAGGTTGGTTCCAGCGTACCTTCTTTATCTTTTTGACCAAAATTATCTTCCATATTAAGCACTTCAAATGCAAATGCGATGGCATCAAGAACATTTGTACCCCAATGCACTTCTGGATTTTGTTGTGAATGGGCGTGTTTTTGAGCAATGCGAAAAGGATAAGTGGAATTATAGGCGGCTAAATCCATTTCAGATGTCCCTTCTGCCTTAAAATTACCCGCAGTAGTAGCGCGTGTGCCATCAATCAAATTCACCGTATTCGTATTCAAATCATGTACACCATTGCCTGTCCCTTTATCAGTATAAGCCACCGCGCAGTGATTTTTTACACCCCATTCTCCCGCAGTTCCAATGGCACCATATACGCCCCGTGAGCCGGGCGAAGGGGCAGCAACAATACAAGGATTTTCAGGATCAAAACTATCTGGCAGTTGCACCATCATCGTCACATTTTTTTTCCCTCTGGCATAAGCGATATATTCTTTGCCTTTCACCTTACCATTATTACTGGGCGTTGCAAATGGTGTTGGAACAGCAGAACCGTACAATTCACCATATCCCGCACTGATACGCATATTTTGCGACGCTTGATATTGATTAACTATCGTCGCTTTGCGTATTTCAGCGACAGTCGGGTTAATCAGATCAACCGCTGCGGGGGCTTCTTCCATCAATCCTTTTTGCCCTAAGCCAGCCGTCAAGAGATCATCGTTAATGCCATCGTATTTAAGCATTTTGACTTTAAGTGGTTCTAGCACCTCAGTCGTTTCATCATCGTCTTCTATTTCAATTAGCGACTCTGGCTCATCAATTGTTTCTTCAGCTTCGCCTTCTGTTTCAGTTGATGTAGAGGATTCGCCATCGCCATCGTCAGCGATGACATTTTGTAATCCTGCCGCCGCGCCGACAGCGATGCCAGCTAAAATGATTCCTGTACCATCACCCTCTTCACAGCCGCTAAGTAGGCTAATGAAGAAGATGAGTACAACGAATTGGCGAAATAAACGAATTTTAATGTTTTTTAATGTCATTGGTTTTCCAAGAATTATATTAATGGTTAATGGTTAATGGTTAATGGTGAATGCCTCGAAAAGCATTCACCATTAACCATTCATTCATTATGAGGAAAACTTGAGTTTATTACAAGTTCAATTGAATCTCATTCATCTTGTAAGCATTGAGTCAGCGATTGAGCAAGATTATGTAACAGAGTAAAATAAGCCTTTTTACCCGCAGTTAATGTTGCGCCTAACGGATCTAATATCCCACGCCGCACCGATGTATCTTCTATGAGGGTAGCGACTAGGCTTGATTCAAATTGAGGTTCAGTGAATACGCAGCGAATTTTTTGCTTTTTAATGCGGGCGCGTATTTGAGAAAGGCGTTTAGCACTAGGGCGAATATCTGGCGAAAGAGTAATTGCACTCACTGCCGTTAATTCATAACGATGTTCAAAATATTGATAAGCCTCGTGGAAAACTAAATAAGGGATATTTTTGATTGGCACTAATTGATGTTTTAAAGTGTGATCAAGTTGTTCAAGTTGCACCAAAAGCCGTTTTGCATTGACACTATAATTGTGCGTGTTATCTTTATCCAATTTGCTCAACGTTTGTGCAATAACTTGTACCATCATTTTGGCATTTTGAGGATCGAGCCAAATATGGGGATCGATGTAATGGTGATGATGATGTTTCGTTTCGCCGCGTGCGGAGAGTAGGGTTAAACCAGGCGTATCAGATAAACGTAAACGCTCAGTATCAAGTGTTTTGAGGATTTTTTCTAAAAATATTTCTAGGGTGGAACCTATCCAAATCACCAATTGGGCGTTATGTAATCGCCTCATTTGTGAGGGCAGAAGATTGTAATGATGTGGAGAATCTCCGCCCTGTAATAATAAATAAGGTGTCCCTACACCTTCCATCACGCCGCTAACGAGGGCATGAATGGGCTTGATTGTGACAACGACTTGTGGTTCAGCTTGTGCTGTTAAGGTTAATATCCATAGTAGAGATATTACATAAGTAATTGATTTTTTTAACATTTTTTTATTGAACGGTCCAAAGCTAAAGGGTTGTGTTTTAAAAGTAATAACTGATGTGACGCAAGGTGCTTCCAAGTTCCACCGATTTCATCGGTGGCTATTCAGATTTCACCGCGTTGGGGTTAGTTTCAACCCTGAAGGGGTTAAACATGAATAGCCACCGATGAAATCGGTGGAATTTAG
>JAGLHR010000840.1 GCA_023143415.1 Thiomargarita sp.
GACAGGTTTTCTCCTTAAACTCGACTATCAAGTTTTTTTTAACCCCAATAACTACAAGGATTGTATATAAAAAGGGATTAAAAACGAGCATCATCGCGATCCAATCCTTTCTTATATATAATTCTTGTAGTTATTGGGGTAACGAGAAAACTTGATGATCGAGTTTAAGAAATCTTTGAAAAAAAATCGGATTTCTAAGTTTGAATAGAATAGCTTTGCGTAACATCAGTTAATTAAAAAAGATAAAATTAGCCCTGAAGAATATGCACGAATGAAAGAGGAATATTCCGATGAAGAATATATGCAAGAACAAACTCAAAAAGCGAGAGAAGAAGGAATGGAGAAAGGAATGGAAGAAGGCGTTTTAATCATGGCTAAAAATATGAAGAAAGCTGAGGTGGCTATAAAAACGATTGCTGAGGTGAGCGGCTTATCTATGGAGCAGATAGAGAGTTTGTAGAAAGAGATTAAAACAGAGCGTTCCAATCTTCTCCATTGTCGTTATTGCTTGGATCACAAAAAAACTTGTTGTTCTTAAAAACAATATAGGATAGGCATAAGTCTATCCTTTTTTTTTATAGGCAGGTCATTTATGAACGCTTTATTATTGAATCGCTTAGTTGGCTTGATAGCACCTATTATTGCTTATATGGGTTTGGTACTATCAGGCTGGGAAAATATAATGGTAGCTAAATCGGTTTTGGCTACTTTACTCATCCTATTACCAGGGGTGGTTTGGCAAGAGTTAAGAATGACAAAATCATCGCTGCGCCGTTTCAAGTATCCAATAGGGTTTTATCTGTTATTGGTTATCGCTTGGAGTGTTTGGCGTGCTTGGCATTTGAAAGAATGGTCTCATAATCCAGAGGTTTTAGGGTATTTATTGCCCTTAGCGGCACTGGGTTATTTCTGGATACACTATATATCTAACTTAGGTAAAGTGTTAAAACGGGTTGGGAACCGACATTTGCCACAAATTATTTTTTGGCTCATCATTGCCAATTTATTATATTGGCAGGGCTTAGAACACCCATCTGGACATCGCGAAAATTATTTCTTTACCTTTGGGGGTATTGCAGTGGTATTTGTTTGGGCTAATTTAACCCAATTGGTAAAACCAGTGCTAACCACCCATTGGCGCAAAATGGCTGATATAATTTATGGAGGCGCAGGCACTCACTATATTGTTGGTTTTATACTGATTTTAATGATGGTGGCTTTGTTGGTGGTACTGAAACTGGAAGTAATGGCAGAGCAGTTAGCAATCATTGGCTATTATATGTTAGTCGTTGGCGTTATTTTAGAAGCGTGGGCTTTACGTACTGATGAAAAGATTTCTTCGTAACAATTTTCTGATTCTCATCTTGATGAATCTAGGCAATGTCTTCGCCTATTTATTCCAAATGGTGATTGGACGGGTATTATCACCGGATGATTTTGGTGCCTTTAACGCCCTAAACTCACTGGCGATTGTTATCTCTGCACCGATGGCAGTCTTGCCACTGGTATTTTCCCGCTATACCGTTCAACTGTCTGCGGATGGATTAGGGCGAGTTAAAACCTTACTGATAGATAGTTTTCGGATACTGTCATTGCTGGCAGTAATTATTTTTATTCTCGGTATCATTGCTCTGCCCTGGTTTAAAGACTTCCTGCACTTGCAAGAGTCAACACCGATAATCATTATGTTAACCCAATTACTGTTATCCTTATTTGTTCCCGTTTTATTAGGCACGCTTCAGGGATTACAGCGTTTTGTTTTTTTCGGTATCGGATCAAGTGGCACCGCCTTTTTACGCTTAGTCGGTGCAATACTTTTTGTTTATGCGTTAGGATGGGGCATTAATGGCGGTTTATTGGCAACCGTTTTTGCAACATTCGGAGCGATGCTGATATGCATAATGGGTTTAAAAGATATTTGGCAACAAGAACGTCAACTATTGCCGGTGGGACTTTACCGCGAAATGGGGAAATATGCTTTACCGGTACTCATATTCACTTCAATGATGATGGTATTAGGTAATCTGGATATCGTTTTAGTGAGACATTATTGCTCCGCAGAAGAAGCAGGACTTTATGCCACCGCCGCGATTTTGGGTCGAATTGCTCTTTTTCTGCCCGGTGTTTTATTAATCGTGCTCTTTCCAGAAGCGGCAAAAGCCAAACATGAAAACAATGAAGATCAACGCATTTTATGGTTAAGTATGGCAATGACCGCCCTATTAGGAGGTGGATTTGCACTCGTTTGTTATCTTTGGCCGGTAGAACTAACGGTTTTACTCTTTGGCACGAAATATCAAGCCGCTGCACCCCTGTTACAAACGATTAGTTTCGCAATGGCCTTACTAGCAGTGGCAAATGTGATATTTGTCTATAGCCTAGCCCATCATAAATTTATATTTTTATTCCCCCTTGTGCTAGGAGTTATAACAATGCTAAGTTTAGTTTTTGTTTACCATGACAGTGCTATGACGATTGCTAATATTTTATTAGGTGCTATTATGGGGATTTTGATAGTGACGTTGGGGTTAAAAACCGTTAAAATGTTGTAGCTAGAGACACCTTTGGATATGACAATATGCTTGAACTTGTGATTGTCATTATCTCTGCCAAAGTTTCTATAGGTATTTAAATTGATTTTAAATCGAAAAAAATTAGAACAAGAAATTGCTCACTATACTTTTAGTGATTATTTTAAATCAAAGATCAGCACTGAAAATTTAGTGGAATTTTTTGAGTATCACTATAAAAGGGAATTTATTAACTACCAGCTTAAAATTGATGAAAATTTAAATGTAGATGACTTAAATCAAACCATTCATCAAGCTGCTAAATTTTCAGAATTTGAAAATGAAATCGCTAGACGAGAATTTATTGTTTCGCCGATTTTATTTAAATTGTCTTATTTAATCGATATTCAAGTTCATTCTGAAGAAGCGATTTATTGTAGTGAAAATTTACGTGGCAAACTGGATTATTTAATTGAAGCCAAAACCCAATTTATTATTATTGAAGCTAAAAACAATGATTTAGAAATTGGTGGATTTAAACAACTGATAATGGAATTAATCGCTTTAGATAAAATGGTTGAAACCCAGCATAAATTTTTATATGGTGCGGTAACAATGGGTACAGAATGGGGGTTTGTATTATTAGAGCGAAAAAATAAAATAATAATCAGGGATTTAACTAAATATATTGTGCCTGATAGACTAAAAAACATTGTCGCTATTTTATTAAATATGTTAGAAGATAATGAGATATATTAAAATTTGAAATACAAGGTTCCTAAAATAAGAAAAAGGAGGACGGCTCGATTTATTTGTTGATGCAAAGTTTGTTTAGAGGTTTATTTGAATGATATCCAGAAT
>JAGLHR010000841.1 GCA_023143415.1 Thiomargarita sp.
AACAATTGTTATATAGTCGTTCGTATAATGGTGGGTTTCGCTATCGCTCTACCCACCCTACCTTGAACAATTGTTATAACTGCATAAACGTAAAATCCACAAATCCTTCACTGGAGGCTTGTGAAACTGGAATTTGACGGCTTTTTGTCAGGTATTTTACCGTATTTGTGACGTAGGCGTTTAATTCGCTGAACATGATTTTGTCGCCATCTGGAAATAAATCAGCTTTCCCTTTCAAGCCTTCCAATAGGGTATATGTAAATACACCGTGTCCAAATTGATTCATTTCTCGTGAAACGGTGTCGGCACTTGTGGCATTGAGAACGACAATGTTTTTGTTAGCCGCATCTTTGAGTAAACGAGGATTGAACGCTTTGCCCGCATGACAGGTATCCACCAATAAAATACGTCGCCCCTGACTATTGGCTATCGCTTCTTGTAAGATTTGCCAGGGCACCAGGCTATTTTTGTTCAGTTTTGAACCTTGCCGTTTTGCACCTTTGGGCATGAAAAAGTATTCTCCCGCAAGATTAATACCATGCCCCGCTAAAAATAGGATAGTCGTGTCTTCTTTTTTGGGATTCAGTGCTTGCAAAGC
Source organism: Thiomargarita sp. (assembly GCA_023143415.1). GTDB lineage: Bacteria > Pseudomonadota > Gammaproteobacteria > Beggiatoales > Beggiatoaceae > QNES01. The sequence continues at coordinate 599 of JAGLHR010000841.1, forward strand.
GGTTTCGATATTGCTTTTATTCGGCGTTTTGCCTTGATTATCGGAAATCAGAACGCCCTTGACTTCACGGTATTGTTTCTGCGCCGTTGCCATGAGCTTTTTATATATGGCTTGCGCGTCTATTGCCGCAAAATCAAGTTGCTCTTCTTCGGATAAATTGGGATAGGCACTGACACCGATGCTGACTAAATGCAGGGTGCCTTCGCGGATTTTGCTTTCGCCGTCGTAAAAAACGGTCACTTGAGTCGTGGTTTTGCCCATGTCGTTAAATGCCAAAATGGAAATCCGATTTTCACCTGTTTCTAAAGGCACTTCCAAGGTGCGTTTATGCCGAGTAATGATGGGGTTGACTTTACGCACTTTTAGCGGAGTCACTTGGCTACTATTGACATAGACTTCAAATCTCTGAATCGCTAAAGTATTTTCTGCGATATTCAACACCACCGATGCGACCCCTTTTTCCATTTTGCTACCCCTTTGCGGCGCGATAATTTCAAACCGGGGCGGTAATTCGCGTTGTAAACGGGCTAAATTGAAATGGGCACCCGTTTGGGCAATGGCTTTTTTGACACTGCGTAAGCGGATAGCGGCATTAATCACATCAGGGCGATAAAGATGATCATGCAATTGATCGGCTTTGACATAATCGGCAGCTTTATCCACGCCACGATTGATTTGCCAGCCTACCATCTTGTCTCCGTTAACCGATGCGGTGTAATGCCCTGTCGGAGTCCAAGCCACCCATTCATCATCGGAACCGTGAAATAGCGTGAGCAGGTTTTCGCGGGTTTCTATATCCCATAGGCGAACCGTTTGATCTACACTGCCTGAAGCCAATAAGCGTCCATCGGAAGATACTGCCACTGCCCAAATATCGCCAGTATGTCCAACAAAATCTCCGAGTTTATTGCCATCGCGGTTGTAGGCGGTAAGGACACCATTCATCCCACCACTGATAACACGTTCTCCGTCTGGAGTGAAGGTGTAGGAACGGTGATCATCGCCTTTATGCGATTTGCGCTCAATGCTGGCAACGGTGCGGTTTTGTTGGCGAATATCAAGAATGGCTTGATAACCATAGTTACCCCCTTTCCATAGTTACCCCCTTTTCGGGTGCGTAGCGTCCAGTCATGCCATTTATCCTGAGCGCGAGAGAATGCCCTATTAGAACCAGAAAGTTTTCGAGGCGTACCCAAAAACTGTTTGGAGTCCAAATCTTCAGCTTTGGCAGGAAGCGTGATGGTGTATTCTAGTTTTCCGGCTTGGTTTAACTGTTGAAGATGTGTTTTCCCCCAACCCAATTCCCTACCATCTGCTGAAAAACCCACCGCCCAAATAGCCGCACCCATTCCACTCAATCGCTGCTGTAATTTACCATCACGCAACGACCAGAGGTGAATTTCTTGATTATCGCCACCCCCCGTCGCTACCACGCGCCCATCAGGACTGACAGCGGTCGCAAAAACAGCATTGTCATGGCCTCGGTAGGTCACGATTTCCTTGCCATCGGGGATTGACCAGACGTGGCAGTTATGAGGTGCAGAACCTACCCCCGATACCAAATAACGCCCATCAGGACTAAAGGACAGGCTACCTACCTGAGTCCCTTGATTGGCTAAGGTTTTGATAAATTCTCCTGTCCGTCCATCCCAGAGGCGAATGGTGTCATCCCAACTCCCAGAGGCGATAATATCCTCTTGGGGAGAGATAGCCACTGCATACACTTTATTGGTGTGACCTTTCAGTGTGGTTATCAGCCCCCCGTCCCGCACTTGCCAGAGGCGCAAACTGTGGTCATAACTGCCCGTCACCACGCGCTGGGAATCGGGTGTAAAGGCGACGGCGTAGATGTGATCAATATGTCCCGATAATCTGGAACCCAAAGCTTTGGACTCCAAGTTCCAGATGATGGCATTTTTATCAGCACTGCCTGATACGAGGTAACGGTTGTCGGGGGAAAAGGCTAAAGATAACACGACATTCGTATGCCCCTTGAGTAGCGTGACTAATTTGCCGCTGGTAAAGTCGTAGAGGCGGATATCACCCACTTCTTCATCTCTTATTCCATGACCGGGAGCCATAAATCCCGCCGCCGCCAACCACCGCCCATCTGGAGACAGTGCCATCGCAAAAATCTTGCCATCATCACCCGCGCCGATTTGCCCTCGCAGCGTCCGCACGGTTTTACCCGTTTCCAACTCCCAGACGCGGATGAGTTTGTCATCGGATGCTGAGACTAAATAACGTCCATCGGGCGTGAAGGTGACATCCTGAATTTTTGACTTATGTCCGCCGGGATCAATTTGTAGGATGGGTGGGGTGGTTGAGATAGTAGGTGTTGCTGTTTGGAGAGTCGTTGGTCTCTCCTTCGTTTGCGGCAAACAGGCTGCTTGGGAGAGTATAAGGGAAAGATGGATTGGCGCGTGTCAAAGCAC
>JAGLHR010000842.1 GCA_023143415.1 Thiomargarita sp.
TCGAATGCTTTCAGCCTTGAAATTGATTTCAAGGCTAATCGCTGAGTAGTTACAAATTCTGTTAATTCTGATTCTAACAATTAAAAAATGTCCCTGTTTTTAGAATTCGAGGCTAAAGTTTTTTTAAAGAAAAAACTTTAGCCTCGAATCAAGTTTTTAAAAAAAACTTGGTTTCTTGTCTCAAGGGTGTTCGGGATAAAAGTTCAGTCAGCAGCAGATAACCATGAAATATAATTGCATTCTGACGATGGCCAAACAATGGACTCAATATCGTTATATCGTAGTCCTTCATAAACCCGCTTATGTACTACCTTGCAATTTTCAGGGTCGTAGGCTAAAATGCTGGTTTCTTGATTCTGCGCGTTTTTGTAATCCACGCCGACTAACAAATAGCCATTGGGCTGCATATCTATTCCTTCAACTTTGCCATCAGCAACATGTTGACAAGCCACTTCTAAAGTCTGGGTATCTTGATCATAAACCCACAAAGTGCTGCCGCCAGACGCATAGAGTTTGCGCCCATCAATACTCCAAGCCAGTCCGCCCATGTCATGTTTTTTATAATCAAACTGCTTTATCGGCGTACCTATCCCTGTTTCTGGATCAATTTGAATAATCCCTGTCCACTTATTATCTTTTCCCTCATTTCTGCCCCAACCCCATAGGCTGTTGTCAATGGAATTAAACGCCAGTCCTGACACTTTGTCAAAACCCGTTGGTCCGATTAATGACAATTCTCCCGTTTCTCGATTGATCGTATAAACATGACCATTGAGATTTTCACATTCACCATTGAGATTTTCATCTTTACCATTGAGATTTTCATCTTCACCATTGAGATTTTCATCTTCACTATTAAGATTTTCATCTTCACTATTAAGATTTTCATCTTCACTATTGAGATTTTCATCTTCACCATTGAGATTTTCATCTTCACTATTGAAATTGTCACATTTTACATCGGAATGGTCTCCGGCAGAGCCATACAAGAGATTATTGTCCAGAGGGTGCAAGGCTAATCCTTCTATATCGCGCCCAGGGTACAAAGGACCTAGCGGCTTCATATCGCCTTTCAGCCCTGCACTCAAATCAATGGTAATGAATTGTGAGTCATTTAAGCCCTGATCATGTACGGCATAAAGAATACAATATTCTGGCGCGGTTTCCACAAAAAATTTTATCGGTTCGACACCGTTGTAAGTGAGGCTGCCATCGTCCAATTTGTATCCGACAAAAAATTCATATTCACCAGAAACGTCTTCCCAATGGAAGATATGTCCATTAGATTCAAAGCTCACTTCAGACGCAATGTCGCTTAAATCACCTTTATAAATAGGCAGTTCTAGCTTTTCTGGTAATTGCAGATCGGTTTGGACAGGTTCTAAGCTGCTGATCTCTTTATCCCAATCTATCCAGTCATTCCCATTACGCATGAGATTAGATTCTCTGGATTCGTCTTTATGTATTGCCACCATGAAAATATCACTATTCTCGCCTATTTCTTCAAAGAAGGGCGTGATCATTGCTGATATGTCCAGAAATTCTGCTTCCTCGTAAGAAAACATGGCATGATTGGGTTGTTTCCCATCAAGGGTTTTGATTTCCCCAATTAAAATGGCTTGGCTATCCGTCTTATGACCTTCTGCATTTATGCGGAATGCAGTGACGACTTCTTTTGGTGTTTCTTCTTCAGGTTCATTGAGAAATTTTACTCCTTCTCCCAATACAACCTCTTCTGGTAAATAGACGTTATCACCAATGGTAACGTTTTTAAGCGTGCAAGGCACAGAAACTCTTATATGTTCTAATAGGGCAGGTGCATCAGCATCGCCGATGATTTCACCTTTTAGATTACCGCCAATCAACGTCATGTTTCCCGTTAACTGCACATCTTGGATTGTCCCTCCAAACGTGTTACTGATAATGCCAGATAAAGTACCGCCACTGAGAACGTCTCCACGAAATTCAGAGTCCGTTATCGTTCCTTCGTTTTTGACATTTTTCCCAATAATCACGTTTGACACATTGCCCTCTATGGTAACAGAATCCAGTAGGGCAGGGGATTGGGCCTCTCCATTGATATCACCTTGCAAATTTCCGCCGCTCAATTCCGCGTTTGCTGCTAACTTAACATTGCTGATAATCGCATTTTTGCAGCTTTTTATTTCTCCTGCCAAAATGCCACCTGTCAGTTCACCACAAAACTTCACATCAGTGATAGTACCCTGATTAGTGATGTCGTCATTGAGGGTGCCGCCTTTGAAGTCGCAACCGGGAGCAACCGTTGCATTAGACACTTTCCCAAAATTCGTAATTGTGCCTTTTAACACAACATCGGTGTATTTCTCTTTTGCTCCAATGGTTATGTCTTTCAACGTTTTTTTACCATCAATGACTTTCACATTTTGTTGAACATCACTATTTTTAGGTTTATTGACAAACTGCACGTTTGGACCATAAGTAATATCTCCATGCAATACCACATTGTCACCTATTTTCACGTTGTCCAGATAGCTACCTGCCTTCACTGTCATGTTTTCCAATAGGGCAGGGGCTTTTGGATCACCAATGATTTTACCGGCCATTTTGCCACCGCTGATCTTTGTGTGAGCACTTAAAAGCACATTTTGGATAGTGCCACCGACAGAACCGTTGTTGATAATCGTGCCTGACAAAGTACCGCCTTCCAGCAAAGCACCCCGAAACTTAATGTCAGTAAGCGTACCAAGATTGGTAATAAAGCCTGTCAGAGTACCGCCTGTTAATTGGCTATCGACGTTCAACGTGGCATTAGATATCCATCCATCGTTTGTAATTGTACCCTCTAGCACCACTTTGGATATATTACCCTTACTGCCAATAGTGATATTTTTGGCGGTTTGCCCATAAAAGCTGCATACGCTGTTAATCGTCTCTATGGGAGGACATGAAAACGGCTGATACTGGGAAGTGGATTCAGTATATTGAACAGGCTTTATCTCAATAGGATTAAAGCGCACGATACAGGATTTATTCACATCTAGTACAACATTTCCGCTCGCATCACAATCCCCACTAAAGCCGGCAAAGCGAAAACCGGTTTCTGGCGTTGGGATTAACTTTAAGGAAGTCTCTTTCGCGTAGTTCGCGCTACAGTTTGTACCACAATTAATGCCCGCTGGAAGACTGGCGACTGTTCCATTGCCCATATTCACTACGGTTAGCGTGTAGTTGAACGGTAATGGTGGTGGCAAGTCTTCTTCTGGTGGCAAGTCTTCTTCTGGCGTTGTTCCAATACATTCCAAGTGATAAGTTGGCGTTGGATTCAAAACATCATTACTGGTTAAATGTAATGTCGCTGTGCGTACCCCGGCAGCTGATGGATTACATTGCACCATGACGGTGACATCCGCACTCTGATCAGGAATGTAGAAAGAAAACGTTGGACTAATGATGCGAAAGTCACCATTATGTTCCCCTGTGATAGCAGGTGTTGCTAAACCGACATCCAAGACGGCTTGACCCACTTCTTGAATATCAAACGTTTGATTGATAGGCGCACCTACAGGGGTACTGCCAAAGTTTATCATGTCACTTAGAGGAGGTGGGGTAGAGGCATAGCCTGGACCAAGTGCTTCTTGACCGATGCACCTCAAATTGTAAGTTGGTGTCGCATTTAATGGATCATTACTGATTAAGTTTAATTGTGCAGTGCGTACCCCAAGTGCCAACGCTGTACATTCTATATCGATGGTTTTGTCTGCACCGCCAACAGCAATTTCAAAGGGAAAAGTCGAATTATTAGAATCGTTATTAAAATCGCTTGCAATGTTAAAATCGCTTGCGTTGGGTCCAGTGAGTGCTATTTCTGCCAAATCCACCTTCAATGCTGCTTTACTACCTGTTCCTTGAATGTCAAAGCTTTCAATTATCGTCATCCCCACAGGAGGACTGCCAAAGTCTAATGTGCCTCCAGGGGGTAAAGTGGAATTATAAACTGCCGCCTTGCCATTGCATTTCAAGCTATAAGTGGGATTGGGATGAATCGACGTGGAACGATCCGACATATCAGTGCTGATTAAATTTAATGTAGCTTCGCGTAATCCATCTGTCGAAGGCGTACATTCTATAATGACATTAACAGCAGGATCGCCATCCTCAATAATGATAGGAAAAGAAGGGCTTATAATCTTAAAATCCTCTGTATGTCCCGTGATAGGGCGCAGTGCTAAATTGACCTTTAGGGTATCATTACCCATTTCTTTGATCTTGACGCTTTTCTTAACACTCGTACCCACAACACGATTGCCAAAGTAGAGTATGCTGTCAGGGACAGGCGTTGAGCCATAGAGCGGATTTGTATTATAGCTACCTGAACAACTGAGGGGATATTCCAAAAAGGGTTGCGACGGATCATCTGTGGTTAATTCCAATGTCGCCTCGAATAAACCAGAATTCTTTAAATGACATTCTACTGTCAGGGCAATAGTCCCCCCAACGGCAATGGTGAATTCTGTGAATGAAGGCGTGATGGTAAAAACACTCGCACCTGCACCCCTAATAAACGGTGATTTTATCGTCAAGTCAGCATAACCTGTGTTTCTGATATAGATGGTTTTATCAATCGTCGTTGGTGGTTTGCTGGCACCAAATTCAAACTTATTATCAGTCGATTTTAAGCTTGGTGCTAAACCCAGACATTTGAGTTTGTATTCAACAGTTGGGTTCAATGGATCATTAGTCCGTATTTTTAAAGTGGCCCTGCGTTGCCCACCAACTGAGGGATGACATTCTAAACTGATGACGCTACTTGTGCCTTTAGAAATAGTGTGGGGAAAAGACGAGGGCGTTTTGAGAATAAAATCATCTTTATGACTACCCGTAATCGTTGCTGAACTCAAAATCAAGTCCTCGTAATTACCCGCTTCTTCAATACGAAGGAATCGACTAGAAGAACTATCCACCTTAACTTCGCCAAAATCTAGCGTATCCTCTGCACTAAGCGACGCACGATAACTGGCAGCACCAGCAGCACCAACACATTGTAAGGGAAATTCTATCGAAGGGGTCGAAGCGACATTCGTTTTTAATGTTAATGTTGCTGTACGTTCCCCACTGGCAGATGGCATACAGACGATTTTAAAGCTAGAGCTCGTATTAATAGGAATGGTAAAAGGAAAAGCCGTTTCTTCAGGCTTAACAACGTCAAAGTCACTCAGATGGGGTCCTGTGATATTGGCTGAATGGATAATTAAATCATCAATACCTGAACTTTCTGTTATTTCAAAGTAGTAATAATCAGGAACACCAATAGCAGTTTCACCTTTAAAGCTAATGGGCGTATCTGGAGGTAGTGGAGAATTAAAGACCGTTTTGGAGACACGTTCATAGTCTAAACACCACTGATTTAATGTACCTGCATCCAGGTTATAGTCATGGTTATCACTGACTGTAAGAGTCCAGTTACCATTAATGTCTTCACCGTCAAAGAGACTGAGCGCATTGTTAGGCTGATACGAGAAGGCATTATCATAAGCTGGTTTAAAGGGAACACAATCATTTTCGACGTGATAAGTTCCTTCATCATCAATAGTCATAAGGGCGATATCATGACCCAAACAGCCATATTCTGAATTTGGGCGACCAGGTTGATCAATGAATGTCACTTGAGTACCTCCGTTATGCACAAGGCTAAAAGTGAGTTCACCGACATGATTATGGCTCGCGTCAATAATAACATTGATATCCTCAATATTGCCGTTATCATTAATAGATAGGATATCAGTGATGCCAGTGCTGTCATTGCTTGGTATAGAAGATAACGGATTACTACAGACAGTCACACGGGTTCCCGCGTAAACGGGTTGCAAAGTGTTTATCAGTGAAATAATAAACATAGCTTGTATCGTTTTTGAAGACATTTCGGTTAACACTCCTTATTATTTATTATTAAAAATGCGGATTAAGAGTTCAGATAAATTATCTCTGATATGAAAAAGTTTAGACTACTTATTTAATTAAATCAATATTCAAAGAAAATCAACAAAATCTATGATGAAAACCAAGTTTCTGGCCAAAATGGTTTTTTTTTAATTTATAACTACTCAGCCGTTAACCTTGGAATCAATTTCAAGGCTAAAAGCTAAAGCAGGCTCAGCTAAATGACTCCGTATTTTTTCAGTTTGCTTTAGCCTCTTCGAGGCTAAAGTTTTTTCTTTCAAAAAACTTTAGCCTCGAATGCTTTCAGCCTTGAAATTGATTTCAAAGCTGAGTGGTTACAGAATTTTTACGATGCGAATATAATGCCAACTTATAACAGATTGTTTTTTAAAACATTTTTATAATTTTAAGTGATAAAATTTGACAAAATGCAATGCAAAATGCAATGCAAAATGCCATTTTGGAAACATTTGAGCCTCAAATAGAAAAATTCAAGAATCCGAAATTTTGACTGTTTAAAGTGAAGTATAGAATTGAGGCAAGGCGTGAACAAGCGCGGAATGCGCAAGAAAGGAGAAAATTGGTGGGCGATACTGGATTTGAACCAGTGACTCCTGCCGTGTGAAGGCAGTGCTCTACCCCTGAGCTAATCGCCCTTAATTATTGAAATGGTATTTTATCGTATTTTTTTTCACAAGTCAAATTTTTTTTCATCACAAATTAAAAGATATTAATTCTTAATTAAATAAAATTTATCAGTTCATTCTAATTTTTTGTTATTTAAACGCGCTTAGGAATGAGGCTTTAATAACTTTCGAGGTTTTAGTTTTTTTTCAAAAAGCTAAAACCTTGAAACGAAACTTTAAAAGCCAAACCTGTCAGGTTTAGTTTTGTGTCTTATTCAATTCTCATTCCTTATAAATAAAACGATCTAATGCAAAAAAATAAGCGTTGTAAAAACAGGATTTCTTAAAGGTTCAATTTTTTCTTGTCTGGTTTATACTTAAAATATTACTTTTAGGTGGGAATTCTATTGTGGGTGATTTATCACCTCAATCGCCTGCCATACTTACTTTTTGAGATTAAAATGATGGTTCGTACTCGATTTGCGCCCAGCCCGACGGGATATTTACATATTGGCGGTGTTCGCACTGCCTTATTTTCATGGTTATATGCTCGTCAGCATGGCGGGCAATTTATATTACGCATCGAAGATACAGATCGTGAGCGTTCTACTCAAGAGTCAGTCAATGCAATACTTGAAGGCATGACATGGCTTGGTTTACAGCCTGATGAAGGCCCTTTTTATCAAACAAAACGCTTTGATCGTTACCGTCAAGTGATTGAACAATTATTGGCAGAAGGTAAGGCTTATTACTGTTATTGTTCTAAAGAGCGTTTAGAAAAAGTTCGCACTGAATATAAAGCACGAAAACAAAAACCCCGTTATGATGGTCACTGTCGTCATTTGAGCAACCCCCCGCCTGATGTCAAGCCGGTGATTCGCTTTAAAAATCCTGAAATGGGAGAGGTTGTGATCAGGGATTTAATTAAAGGTACTGTGATCTTTAATAATAATGAACTTGACGATCTGATTATTGCCCGCTCAGATGGAACGCCCACTTATAATTTTACAGTGGTGATAGACGATTGGGATATGAAAATTACCCATGTTATTCGTGGAGATGATCATTTAAATAATACGCCGCGCCAAATCAATATCTTAGAAGCTTTGGGTGCGACTTTGCCACAATATGCCCATGTTCCGATGATTTTAGGCGATGATGGGCAACGTTTATCTAAGCGGCATGGTGCCGTCAGTGTGATGAATTATAAACAGGAGGGCTATCTGCCTGAAGCCTTGCTTAATTATTTGGTACGCTTAGGCTGGTCACACGGAGATCAGGAAATTTTTTCCAGACAAGAGATGATAGATTTATTTGATCTCAAAGCTGTTCATAGCTCCCCCGCCGCTTTTGATAGAGAAAAACTAGGGTGGTTAAATCAACACTATATTAAAACAGGCGATCCTGAAGAATTGGCAAAACATTTGCAATTTCAATGTGATCAGTTAGAAATAGAAACCACGCAAGCTCCACCTTTGGCTAAAATCGTCAAGGCACAAGCGGAACGTGCGAAAACTTTAAAAGAAATGGCACAAAATAGCCCATTTTTTTTCGGAAACAAGATTGAATTTAACGAAAAGGCAGTACGAAAACATCTCAAACCAGCCATTCGTGAACCTTTGACTGACTTATGTGAACGATTGGCGCATGTTGAATGGAATGCAGAAGCGATTCATGCCATTGTTCATGCCATCGCTGAACAGTATGAACTCAAATTGGGTAAAATTGCACAACCGTTGCGGGTAGCAGTAACTGGTGGCACAGTATCCCCGCCAATTGATGTGACTGTTTACTTAATCGGTAAAACACGTAGTATAGATCGTATTAAACACGCTTTGACATTAATGGAAGAGATGAATGGATAAAAAAGGAGAAAAAATGTCACTCACGCGAAAAGATGTGCATGTTGAAATGAGCCTCATTGACGGTTCAATCCTCAAAGGAACATTAGTTGTTGAACGGACAAATCGACTTTCAGATACCTTGAATAAACATGATAAGGACTTTATTGTATTATCGGATTATGATGATAATCACCATATTATTAATAAACGACAAATCGTTAAAGTGGTGGAAATTAAAAGTATTGATGCGAATTAAGGAATGAGACTTTAATTAACTTCCAAAACTTTTAAAACCAAGGTTTAATTTATAAGAAGCAGAAATTATCGGATATAATGGAGTTCAACGCTTCAGCTTTGATCGCTAGTAATGTAGTAATGTAGGGTGGGTAGGAACGAAGTGGAAACCCACCATTTTCTATGAACCTATCCCACTATTCATTTTTGAGCTTAGAAATCCGATTTTTTGAAAAATCGGATTTCTTAACCCGAGTTTTTTGGTTAAAAACCAAACGATTTTTATTCATTGTTCCGCATTTTTGAATAGTGGGATAGGTTCATAGAAACCAAAGAAACCAAATTTTTTCAAAAAACTTGGTTTCTTAACTCAGTAATGTAGGAAACCCACTGCTGAAAATGGTGGATTTCGCTATCGCTCTACCCACCCTACATTTTCTTTGGACTCCAAAATCAAGTGAAAAATTAAAATTAATGACTTCGTTTCAGCATTCACAACTATTCAATATATTTTTATTGACTATTCAGCTATTTATCACCCTATTTTTTTTGTTACTCTGTGATAGCCTATATGCTAATCCGACTGTACAAATTCAGATTGAAGGCGTAAAAGGCCAATTGCTTAAAAATGTGTCAGCCTATCTCAGTCTTGAGCAGCAAAAAAAACATCCACGTCTCTCAAAGGCTCGTATTCAACGTTTACATAAACAAGCTCCTGAAGAAATCAAACAGGCATTAGAGCCCTTTGGTTATTATCGTATCAGTATCACAGAACAAGCGTTGATTCCCCCTGATGAACAAGGGCATGACAAAGAAAAGGTGGCTTGGCAAGCAAAGTATGTAATTGATTTGGGGGAACCCTTAAAAATACAGAGCGTTGAAGTGAATATTAAAGGCGACGCGGAACAGGATAGCATTTTTAAAAAGCAAATCGCTAATTTACCTCTAAAAATCGGTGATACGCTTAACCATGCGGATTACGAAAAAACGAAGCGCATATTACGCAATCTCGCTGAAGAGCGTGGCTATTTCAATGCCCAATTTACAACAAATGAAATTCGTATTGATGAAAAAACTTATACTGCCCATATTTTATTGGATTTTGATTCAAAAAGACATTATCAATTTGGTCAAGTTACATTTAATCAAGACTTTTTTAATGAATCACTCTTACAACGGTTTTTAACTTTTAAAACAGGCGATTTTTATACGGGTAATCAATTACTTACTTTTAAAAATCTTTTAACGAATAGTGAGTATTTTGATAAAGTCGATGTAGAAGTAGCCCGTTCTTCACCAGGAGATGATTTACAACTGCCCGTTCATGTCACTTTAGAACCCCGTAAACAGGATAAATATTCTGCTGGCATTGGCTATGGAACCGATACAGGAGCGCGTGGCAGCCTTGAATGGAAACGACGGTATATCAATCGTAATGGACATCAATTTTCTGCTAAGACAGAATGGTCAGAAATACGTCGAAGTGTAACGACACGTTATTCTATTCCTATTGGTAAAACTGTCGATAATTATTTGGAATTGACAGCAGGTTACAAAGAGGAACATACAGATATCATTGATGAGAGTGAAATTTTTTTGGTCGGCATCAGTCTTCATCATTCACGTACCCTATTTGACTTTAAATTGAGCGAAGTCATTGGTATAGAATATCGTGACGAAAAATATGCCATCGGTAGTGACACCGGTCATGCTAAATTATTGATGCCCAACATTAATTGGTCTTATCTCAAAGCGGATAATCGTATTTATACCCTGCGTGGATATAAAATCGAATTTGGTGTACGAGGGGCTTTGAATAATTTGGGTTCCAATGCTTCCTTTTTACAAAGCCGTTTAAATGCGAAATTCATTCGTCAATTGTTTAAAAATGGACGGATCATTGCGCGAGGTGAATTTGGTTATAGCACGATTGCTTTGTTAGAAGGTGAATTTAATGATTTACCCCCCTCAATTCGGTTTTTTGCCGGAGGAGATCGCAGTGTGCGGGGCTATGATTATCAAACGCTTGCGCCAAAAAATTTGGAAGGGCGAGTTATTGGCGGCAAAAACCTATTAGTGGGCAGTCTGGAATATGAACATAAAATTTTAGAAAAATGGAGTTTAGCGGTATTTTACGATGTCGGTGATGCCTTTAATGAGTTTACAGAAAAACTCAAACACGGCGCTGGCGTTGGGGTACGTTGGCTTTCACCAGTCGGTTTGATTCGCTTTGATGTGGCAACCGCTTTAAGTGAAGAAGGCACTCCTTTAAGATTACATATTACAATTGGTCCCGATTTATAATTTTTTCCGGTTTCAAAAACCGGCAAGCACTAGGATTTATCAAATTTTGGTAACTACTCAGTCGTTAGCCTCGAAATCAATTTCAAGGCTAAAAACTTAAGTCTCCTAAAGGAGACTAAAATTGGATTTTAGCTGAACCTGCTTGAGCTTTCAGCCTTGCAAATTCAAGGCTGAGTCGTTATAAATTTTCAACGAGATTTAACGGATAATTGATAACTAAACCATGACTAAACGAATTACTAAAACTGAACTCAATAAACTCGCAAAATCCTTGTATGGTGAAGAGGTTTACTGTGAACACACGCGAACCGGTAAACGTGGTTGGTATCTGTATAAAGGCACTGAGCCAATCTTTCTCGGTGTTAATGCAACAGAAGCATTTAACGATTTACAATTTCGAGAAAACGATTTACCACTTCAAGAAAATGTGACAGAAATGCGAGCAACCTTAGTCGCTCCCATAGCGCAATTAACACCCATCAAAAAAGAGGAATCTGTTGCGAAAAAGCCTTTCAAAAAACCAAAGTCAACTACGACTAATACTTCCAAAGATGAAAAGGTGCTGAAGACTATATCGCCTGAAAAACTCTTGGAAATCTTCTTAGAAAAATTTCCTAAGGCTTTTTTCAGAGAAACTGAAAATATACACCCCCTTCAAAAATACATTCACAAAAAAATCCGTAAAGCACTCAATTGTGAATATACAAAAAATGAAATCGCGGCAGCATTGGCACTCTACACACAAACGACAGATTACTGCCAAAAAATGATAGAAGTGGGAGTACGCATCGATCTGGAAGGCAATCATTGCGAAGAAGTTTCTACGCTGCATATAGAAGATGCGATAGCCAGAATTTCTGGTGAAAAAGTGATGCGTTCTGAGAAGAGAAAGAAAAAGAAATCTCCAAAAGCGTTATTATCTTCCCCACAAGCTGATCAACTCATTGGGGGCTATATGGAATTAAAGCTCAAAATCAATGATTTACCAACTGATTCTAAAACATTAAGAAATGGGTGGGAAGAATTTATCATTAAAGCCAACGGTCAAAATGTGAAAATCGTTGTACGCCCCAGAACGTGGAAAAAATTGCAACAAGCCAATAGGGAATTTCCGTTATGGGTAGCCAATATTAAGGGCAAAATGGGACGGCACGTAAAATGTGGTTTTGAATTATTAACACCCGGTATTCAAATTTTTGAGAAACAACCGAAACAAGCTAAAGAACCTTTAGAATAAAACACGGTTTACCCAAGCTCAATTTGATTCACACGTATTACCAAAGTGGTTGTTATCATGTTGTACAGCCACAGATAAAGGAATGCGTGTGAAGGACATTGAAGATTCCAAAATCCTTCCCTTATAAAAACCAATATATCGCGGTATTTGCGAACCGGGTTACCCTTCCGGTATAACCGTTGCACAGACAAACGTATGGAGAGCATTGCTGATTCATTACGAATTATTTACATCGAACTCAGGTTAATAGCCCTTTTTACAAAACATTTTATTTTAAATTGCTTTCTACTGGTTAGAAAAAATGGTAGAGTCTTTGCACGTCATAGCTCAATCGCCAAATCCGTCCACTTAAAATCAATTTGACTTTGTGGCGTTTTGGGCGGGATTAGAATAAAATTTCACCTCGGGAAAATATTTATCCATTAACTTTTTCGATATTCGACTTTAAAAAAATGATGGATTTCGCTCGTTCTTCTTCGAGTTTTTTTTCTGCAAGCTCATAGCTAAAATCAGTACTTAATTTGTGGAGGTTTTTTTCATCATCAACAAATCTATTTTCTAAACCAAGTAAATTTAATAAGCTTTCAATTCTATTTACTTTCCTTCCTTTTGAACAAACAGATACAAAAGGCTTTTTAAAAATCACAGAAAAACAAGTTCCGTGAAAAGATTGACTTACTACAAATTGTGCATTTGCAAAAAGTTCTATAAAATCAAGAGGACCTGCATCTTTGATTTGAACATCTGCATTTATAAAAGGATTAAATGCCTGGTCAATTGTCACCACTTTAATCCCAAGCTTTTTAGCAAAAAAATCAACCACTTTTTGCTGCAAAGGTTCTCTTATAACACCATAAACCAAAATATAATCTTCTTTTATGCTTCGACAAGATTTATCAATATTCAATGAGTTAAGCCATTCTTCATCAGATAATAATAAAACAGGGTCTAACACATGAAAAACTTCCCTTTTCAAAAGTTGAGACAACAACTGTTGAGTATCACTCTCCCTAACGGAAATAGCCTTAAAGTCTTTTAATAAATCTTTGACTTTTGCATTTTCAGAATCGGTAAAACGATAACCACCCATACTTGACGCATAAGAGATTTTTTTTGCTTTTTTATTGGCAAAACTTAAAAAGTAAATTGGATCCAGTTCTCCACATTTAGAAACAATACAAGAATTCCAAATTTGATCACTTCCGCAAACATACACATCAAAATCATTAATCACTCCATTTTGTATATCATGTTGAGTGACTAACTTTGATAAATTCACGTTAGATTTCAGAAATTTTTTAAACTTTCTAACGATCTGATATTTATCTTTGAATAGTAAAATATCACGTATTGCCAGTCTAATATAACGAATTGACAACCCAAATCTTATTAACTCTAATGTATTTGGAAACAAATGTGGATTAAAATAATTTATGGTTTCAACTTCTCCATACTGTGAGAGTATTTTCTTTGTTGCAAATGTTTGCAAGACTGAACCATAATTGCTGACGTTATGAATTGTAATCAGTGCGATTTTCATTTTTTTTCCTTGTTCAATCTGTCGATTATCGTATTAAGAACGCTCAGTTCTATTTTTTATATCATTGATTTTGATAACTTAAAAAATCAGTGCGGTGAAACGCAAAAAAAGCCCATTAAAAATCAATAATTTAGCAAAAAAAGTCGAACATCGCGTTTACGTTATTAGGACTTACGCATTGACAAACGCAATAAAATATTTTCTCTATACAAATCATAGACTTATAAAAATTGATGACGGAATTCAATTGGTAAAAAGAGTCAAAAATGACTTGGGTGAAATTTTGTAACACATTGTATTTAAAGAGTTTCATAAAATACTTATTTTGTCAATGCGTAAGTCCTAGTTATGAATTTGTAATCAGTGCGATTTTCATTTTCTCATCGCTTTTCAAGAGTACTATATATTTCTTCAAAAGGTCTTCTTGCAGACCGACACACTTTATTATTTTCATCAGGATATCCAACAGCAAGCATCATAATAATAGTATGACCTGATTTAATATTAACGGCTTTTCTTAACAACTTATCATTTTTGGGTGATTGACTCCAGTTCAAAGCACAAGTCGCAATTCCTAATGAATGAAAAGAATACATTAAGGACATAGACAACAAACCACCATCTATCCAGTGTTGATAGTGTTCTCTGGATGTAAAAAAGGCTTTCATATCAGCAGTAACAACTATCAGGTTTGGTATATTCTTACCAAAAGATCTGTTCCCATTTTGATAACTCAAAACCCGACTTTTAACCTCTTTATCACAAGTATGATAAATATGCCATGGTTGTCGATTACAAACGGATGGTGTTTTCATAGCTAATCTAACCGCTCTATGAATCATCTCATCACCAACGATTTTATCCTGAAATTCTCTTAAAGAATATCTTGTCAAGAAAAAATCTTCCGGCTGAACTAGTTTTCCTTTATAAAAATCATTTAAGCTATATTCCATCGCACCATGAATATCATTTGAATTAAAATCAAACTTTTCCAGTTCTTTCTTAAGAAGTTGCGATTTTTCTAAGTTAATATTTTCAGGTAACTCTATAAACTTTTCTAAAATCTGTTTTGATGCTTTATCGTGGTAACCTGTAGAGCCAGACTGTTTTGCAACACGTAATAAATTTAACAAATTATACGCATCTTTCCACCCATGATTCAAACCTCTTACCTTAAGACTTAAACTTTTTTCTAAACTATGGCAAAATATAGCCTGCTCATAATTTCTTCGTTCCACATCATTCACATTATATTGCCCTCCGCCATACGCAAGAAATCTTTTATAATCATACTTAAAACCAACAAAACTGGTTAAACTTCTGTATATGTATCGTATAAAACTTATGCTTCGCATATAATTTATTATAATTCCCCATAAACTATTCATCTGCTTATCAGTGTTCATTATTGTTTCCTCGTTATTTCTTATCTCTAAATACAGGTTCAAGTTATCAATTATCAATGACCAAAAACTCAATTCGTGTATTATACACAAAATTTTGGCATTGTGTCTCTTTTTTTAAAAAATCTTTATTACCAATTATCAATAAAAACTTGTGCACGTCATAGCTCAATCGCCAAATCCGTCCACTTAAAATCAATTTGACTTTGTGGCGTTTTGAACAGGATTAGAATAACCTTTCACCTCGGGAAAGTATTTATCCATTAATTCTTTGCAGTGAAAGTTAGCCTTTTCTTCTAAAAAATCCTTGTCTATCTGTGAGAGAATATTAAGCTTTTTTCCTTCCACCTTTTTACGAACATTACTATGAACATTATTAGGGAGACTACCAGGCATCATTCCTAGAAATTCTTCCATTTTCCGGAGACTCTGATTAATTTCTGGTGTTTTCACAACGAGTAATCTCTCTTCTGGCACTGTTGCAAGCACCTTACTATTATGTTCTTTCCAATATGAGAAGTAGCCGTCTAGTGTATATAATCCATTATCAGCAAGAACCTTCTCCTCCTTTGCATGTTTTTTATGTTTTTTGAAACACAGATCATTTATATCTTTCCAACCGTGCTTTATATAAAAATTTTCAAATTGGCGCATAAAAATGCGTTGAGTTATTAATGATTCAAGCCATGAATAGCAATCACGTATCGTTAGGATGAATTTTGCATCAGGAAATTCATTGACAAGAATATCCACGAAGAAATAGTTTAACCAAGACGAATCCATTTCTAAGCCTAACCGCCTCTTTTTATGTTCAACATATCTAATAAGTTCGCTTTTGTCGATTTTGCCATTAGCAAAGGCGATGATCTTATTATTTACAAACGAAGATTCTGATTCGTGGGCGGCTCTATATTGTCTTTCAAAAATGACCGTCATTGAGACGGTTCCCGTTTTTGGCAAACCCACACAATAAGCATGAAAGCTTAACTGACGTTCAGGAAAACACCACAACGGAATATGATTATAGAGTGGAGTCGCTAAATAATTAGCCCTTTTTATGAGCTTTTTTTTGAAGTTTTTAATTACTCTCATTATTACCCTACTATTTAAATCAGGAATATGTCCTTGATATGTGTTTGATGGAATAGTTGCACCTGCCAGTATAATATCGTCATCTTATTGATCACAGCGCTTTTGCAGCTTCAATCCATTCTCTTTGCGCGTCAGTAAAATCGCCCACCCAAATTTGTTCCTCTGGTGTTTTGCAAGCCTTATAAAGTGCCGTTCCGTAATCAATAAGTGCTTGATAAGGGCTTTTTTTGTGCGTGACTAGCACTTGAATCATGAGCTTCAACATAAAATCGACGGCTTTGGTTTCTAGCTGAGACAGATTGATCAGAACGCCATCTGAAAGAAGATTGACGCGCTCTGGATTTTCCTGCTTGAGAGCTTGTGTCGCATTTGTAATCGCATTTTCTTGCCCCGATAGAAAGTAGAAAAAAGGAGTCATAATCACAGAGAAACAGGGCAAGGCTTTACCCGGCGATTTTCTAAATCTCATGTATTGGGTAATCATCTGTGAGGGATGCACTAATTCTTCTTCACTCATCGGTCTAATCGTGCGCTGATTTTCCGGGGTATGATTAGCTTGAATATCTAAGTAGGTGTCATAATCAACTTTGCGCCCTTTTAATAAGCCGACTCTATTGTATCCCATGACGGGTGGGAATGAACGAATCCAATTGACATCAAGAAAGGCTTCAAAAGTGGTTGCCAGATGATCCTTTGCTTCAAAGCCACTGATTTTACACCAGGTAATCCCTTGAATTTTTGCGCCGGATTCTATAAAGGCATGATAGCGTTTTTCAAGGGCTTTGCCCGATAACACGAGCGCGTCATAATCCTGAATGAGTACGGTTTTTGTGCGAACATGGTTCATGCACGTACCCCACGACAGCCATGAGTAGATATAAGGATCATTGACTTTAGCCGTCAATTCTGCTTGTTGGCGGTTGTAGTAGAAAAAAGTGATTTTTAACTGCGGAAATTGTTGGATAATATCCTCTTCAAATCCGTCAGGTAATGCCCCCTTTTCTGCATCAACGGTAATAATGATTTCTTTGAGGTTTTCCCATTGACTTTTATTGAGACAGTAAAGATTAGCACCCAAGACATAAGGCATTCTGGAACACATACCAATGATCGCTGTACATCCTGATTCAAGGGGGGGGAGAGATTCCCAAGAAAATAGTTTGGATATTTTATATCTTTTGATATTTTTATGGATTTTAGCGATTAAAAACGGTAAATAGGTTTTATATTTTTCCATTGGAATTGTCTCAACTCAAGTAGAGGGTGAAATCAACAGCGAAAACATTTGCTCTCGTTTTTTTAAGTCCATTTTGGCGGTAAAATTTTGGAACGATCACAGCGATGTTTGTATTTTACAGCGATTTCGTGAATTTCAGTGACTAGCCCGTCTTCTAAAAAGATTGGTTTAAGCCCCATAGATAAAAAGCATTCCTTGGCGACAAAAAAATCATTTTCTTTATCTTCTATGTCTTTCCGAGGATTATCAATATAGGAAATTTTCACGTCTTTCACTATTTTGGAGAGGGTTTCTGCCAGTTCTTTCAGCTGGTGTATTTGTGTAATTTGATTGAATATTTGGACTTTAGCACCTTTGGGCGGCGGATTATTAATGGCTAATTCAATGCAGCGGGCTGTATCTTGAATGTGAATAAAGGCGCGTGTTTGTTCTCCGCTACCATATACTGTTAAGGGGTGCCCTGCTGCTGCCTGTATCACGAACCGATTAAGTACCGTACCGTAAACACCATCATAATCAAAGCGATTAATCAATCGCTCGTCTAATTTTGTCTCTTGAGTTTGCGTTCCCCATACATTCCCTTGGTGTAAATCGGTAATTCTAATGCCATTATTCTTATTATAATAGTGAAAAAAGAGTTGATCTTGCGCTTTAGTCATGTGGTAAATACTTTCCGTATCTGGCGGATAGAGTATTTCTTGATTAACCAGATTTCCAGAGCGAGATTCTACTTTAACATTTAGGTACCCTTCTGGAATTTCCATTTCGGTGGTGTGATATCCATAAACGCCTATGGAACCTAAATGTACTAAGTAAATATCTAAACCAGAGTCAGCAATCGCGCAGAGCACGTTATGTGTGGCATTGAGATTGTTATCAACGGTATAACGCTTTGTTCGCTCAGATAGGGTTGAATAGGGCGCAGCACGTTGTTCCGCAAAATGGACAATGACATCTGGTTGAAATTCTTTTATAAATGAGGAAAAGAGATAATATTCTTTAGCAATATCAATGTTGAAAAATTTAATCTCTTTACCCGTCAATTCTTTCCAAGCATTGAGGCGTGTATGAGTTGAGGCTATGGGTGTCAGTGTTTCTATTTCAAGTTCAACATCTATTTTTCGCCGAGATAAGTTATCGACAATAGCGATCTCATGCCCTGCGTTGGAAAGGTGCAGGGAGGTTGCCCATCCGCAAAAACCATCGCCACCTAGTACAACAATTTTCATTTTAAATTTTTTACCCTGTTAATTTTAATTAATTTATCTGGAGACTATATATTTATAACTTATTGTTTTTATTGATAATTCGATTAATAATCAATTGGTTAAAAATTTCCCACGAGGTTTAAGAAATCCGATTTTTTTCAAAAATCGGATTTCTAAGCTCGATTTGCTATGCTTTAACCATAGTAATTATTTCATTTTTGATAAAGAGTAAATTTTTATAAATCATTTTTAAATCAGATAGTTTTGTTGAATCAAAATTTGTTGATACAAAATATTGATATTTATCTTGCCCTAATTTTTCTAAAATGACAAAATGCCAATTTCCACCTATTACATAAGCACCTTTTATCAATTTCCACTCATTGAGTTCAACTCCAGTAATGAGTTCTGCTAAAAGTTGTGGCTTTGGATTTCCATATTCTTCACTTCTTTTAAATTCTTGAATAAAGAAATAAGGCTTTTTACTTCTGACTAAGCCTGTGGATACGACAAAATCTGCGGTTCCACTCAATATAAATTTATCTGTTTTATATGTTAAAGGTAGCTCATAAAAATCTCTAAATTCGTTTTCATAAGATTTAAATTCGACTCGACTTATTAGTGGTGCTAAAAAATTGATTTTTAAATCCTCTTCACTATAACTTTCAATCAATGGTTCATTGTCTTCAATTAGCTTTTTTAAAAAAGGCTCTATAGTGTTATCAATTTTTATATGACTTTCAAACCAATTATCAAATTTATCTTTATCTTTGATATTGTTTTCAATATCAACTAAATTTATCAAATCAGCATCTCTAATTTTACTATATTGAAAAGTCGGTATTTGCTCCTCATCTTTCTTTTCAAGATGCCTTATTTTTTTCTTTAACTCTTCTATTTCTCTTAAAAGTCTTAATTCTATCTCTTCACTCATCTAAATTATCCTTTTAATTTCAGAATTGAGTACATTCGAGGCGAAAGTTTTTCTTCAAAAAACTTTCGCCTCGAATGTACTCAGATTTCCGATATTTTTTATTGAGGGCATTTTCGTCTAAGTTGGAAGTATTGTCAAGTTAAAAATTTTAAATTGAGTGTTCTATTCTTCTCTATTTAGGAATAAACGCGCTGTTCGACTTTTTTTTTTCAAAAATGAAATTTTAATGCTTTTTTTTGCGAAAAATCAACATATTCTATACGTTATTATCATATAAATCAATGAATTATAAATTATAACATGGAAAATTGCGTGACAATTTTTTCAATATAGGTTAAAATGATATAATTACTCAGCCCTGAAATTGATTTCAAGGCTGAGTACAAATCGGCTTTTGATTTCCTATCGCTTATCAGGAAAATATTCTGACCAATAACTGGTTAAATCAAAACCCTTCAATTTAAAGCTCAGACCAAATCTTAATTCTTTTTTGCCCCGCTCTTGGATGGTATCGCGACTTTGCTCAATATTAGAAATATGGGGTTGTTTGCTTAATGTTTCTATCAGTTTATTTGGACTAGGGCTATAACCTTCAAGTTTGATAACGCCCTCTTCCATTTTAAAGCTAACAATCCAACTGTCTTTAGGAATCAGTGTGTCCAAAATTTCAAGGACGGCAATCACTTTTTGTTGAGGAAAATGTTTGATGGGACCAATTTTTTCTTCAATTTCTCCTACTTCAGCACGTAATTGACTGACATTGACTGTGCGACGTTTTAAATCAACTAATTGTTCTTTAAGCTGTTTTTCATAATCTATCGCAAAGTAAATGCCTCCCATAATACCTGCAACAAACAATACGAGAAGGGCAGTTAGGCGCAGCCGCTTTTTTTTCCGCGCTTTTTGTGCCATACGTGATACTGCGCTGGGCGGGAAAAAGCTATAATCATACGCCGCTGGGGGTGGAACGGGCAATTCGTTCCAATCATTCACACTCGTTTTATGCACTTCTTTGACATCGTGGCTGAAAGTTGACAGCTTTTCATCCCATTGCTGCTTAAATTCAGTGGTGTCGCAATCCAATTTAGAGGTTTGCAGCCAACGTCGAATAACATTGTTGGACCATTCCAGACAGGTGATGGTGTTCTCATCTTCGTCATACACCTGGTAATCTATTGCTCTGCGCGGTAAAAGGACTAAGGGGCGTGGTAGAATACATTTTAGAAAAAAACCTTCTTTATCAAAGGCTTGCCACAATTCTTCTGTCCGTTTGGCAGATATCCAGAGGGCATAAGTTTGTTCATCATCGACAGGTGCTTGTACGGCAAGTAGTAATTGTTCTGTCATGCCCGGCAAAAGTGTTGGCAATTGTAGATTGACCACATTTTTAAGATTTTGCTCAGTAATGGCTGCAGGAGGTAGCTTTAATTGAGTGGCAATAAATTCTGAACTGGGCAAAGCGAGTGCAATCTGTGATTGTTTAGTGGTTCGAGGTAATAAGCGTCGCGCTGCTTCAGCTAATTCTGTGGGGGTTAGTTTAAATAAGGATTCATCGGGTTGTGCGATGAGTTTTTGGTCTTTGGTATGTAATAACGTTGTACCATGTACAATCAGGCAAATATCGCAAGAAATATTTTTTTTACGTCGTTTTTTGATTCGTTTAGACATTTTCAGTTATCAATTAGTGTTTAATGTGAATTAAGGATTGAAATTTTGGAATTATTGGAGTTCAAGTCAAAGTCAAAACCAGACC
>JAGLHR010000843.1 GCA_023143415.1 Thiomargarita sp.
TCTTATGAAGACGGACGAAAATCTTCTGATGTAGGGGCAATCCCTTGTGGTTGCCCTGAGTAGTTACCCTGTCAAGTTTGAAGCATTGAAGAATCCAACGCTTTAGCTTTGGCATTAATAAATCTTAAAAGACGACAAAAAATCTTAAAAATGTTAAATTCAACACCATTCCCCAATTTACGCTTGCGTAGAATGCGCCGTGATGACTTTTCTCGCCGCTTGATGCGTGAAAATCATCTCCATTCTGATGATTTGATTTATCCCTTATTTGTGATGGAAGGTAAAAAGCAACGAGTTGCAATTACTTCTATGCCAGATCAATATCGCCTAAGTGTTGATGAATTGCTTAAAGAAGTCGCCGAATTAGTCAAATTAAGCATACCTGCTATCGCACTCTTTCCTGTTGTACCAGTCGAAAAAAAATCACTTGATGCCAATGAAGCCTATAATCCTGAAGGTTTAGCACAACGAGCAGTACGAACTATCAAAGCAGAATTTCCAGATTTAGGGATCATTACTGACGTAGCATTAGATCCTTTTACGACACATGGACAAGATGGTTTAATTGATGATAGCGGTTATGTCTTAAATGATGAAACAGTCGCTGTATTAGTAAAACAAGCCCTTTCTCATGCGAAAGCAGGAGCAGATGTCGTCGCCCCTTCTGATATGATGGATGGACGTATTGGAGCTATTCGTCAAGCACTTGAGGCAGAAAAATATAAAAACACGCGGATTTTAGCCTATTCTGCTAAATATGCATCAAGTTTTTATGGTCCTTTTCGTGATGCTGTCGGCTCTGCAACGGCTTTAAGTGGGAGTAATAAATATAGCTATCAAATGGATCCTGCTAATAGCGATGAGGCATTACGCGAAGTGGCTTTAGATTTACAAGAAGGGGCTGATATGGTTATGATTAAACCAGGATTGCCCTATTTAGATATTGTACAAAGCGTGAAGACAAAATTTGGCGTACCCACTTTTGTGTATCAGGTTAGCGGTGAATACGCTATGCTGATGGCAGCCGCCCAAAATGGTTGGTTGGATGAAAAAGCGGTGATGATGGAATCCTTATTAAGTATGAAACGAGCGGGGGCAGATGGTATTTTGACTTATTTTGCGAAAAAGGCGGCGATGCTTGTTCAAAGCTAAAGCATTCGAGAGTCGAGGTTAAAGTTTTTTTAAAGAAAAAACTTTAACCTCGACTTGAGTTTTTCTTCAAAAAACTCAAACCTCGAATGTACTCCATCCAAAGCTAAAGCGTTGTACTCCTGATAGAGATGAAAAAAAAATTGATTTGCAAACTTGCTTTGCGTAATCATTTTATATAGTATAAATACTAAATGCTTCATTTTTCAGTCATTAGGCTGGAAATCTTTTTTTTAAGATTTTTAAGGAGAAATCTGGATGAAAAATAACTTTTTCTTTAACAAATGGACTCTCTTTTCTACTTTGTTACTGATGACAATGCCATCCCAAGCACAAGACTATTTTTGTTGGAATAACGAAGATGGTATTCGTGAATGTGGCAATTATGTGCCATCCCCCTATTCCCAAAAGGGTTTTTGGAAACTTGATGCAGCGGGGAACTGGTTATATATGAAACCAGCCAAAACGAAAGAAGAAATGGCTGAAGTCGAAAGGCAACAAGAAGAAGAAGAAAGGCGTAAAGAGCAAGAAAAAGAAGACGGAAAGTTGCTTGATGCCTTTGGTACTGAAGAAGAGATTGAAAATACTCGCCAATCCTCACTGATCACGATAGACGGGCAAATTGAATCTTTAAAAACGATTCTTGATGGATTACAAGGTAATCTTAAAACGCTTCAAGAGAGTTTTGAATTCAACAAGAAAAATGACTTACTTGATGAAAATCAAACAAAGGTGGTGACGACAAATATTGAAAGCCTTAAAAAACGTATCAACACTACAGAGGCGACTTTGCAATCCAAACGTTTGGAACGAAAGGGTGTTGAAGAGAAATATGATGCTTTTCAGCGAAAGTATCAAGAGATTATGCGCCGCCGCGAAGAGCGTCAAAAAGATAAAGACATTGAGCAGGAAAAACAGGGAAATTAAGTATTTTGCTATTTTCAAGTATGATTTGACCGTTTCCTTAGCTAAAAATGGGCACTATTAATTGTTAATTATTAATTATTAATTATCAATTATTAATTAAGCCCGTTATGTCTCAACTTTCTCTCTTACTACTCAGGGCAACCACAAGGGATTGCCCCTACATAAGAATACTTTCGTCAGTTTTCATAA
>JAGLHR010000844.1 GCA_023143415.1 Thiomargarita sp.
CATAGTGCGTAACATCAGTTATAATTAATAAATTAACCAATAATATAGGAGATCAAAAAAATGTCCAAACTCACTTTTACACTTGTCCTAATAGGCACACTCTTCGCGCAAGGGGTCTTTGCGCTTGGATTGAGCCATATTCAGGTTAGTTCAAATCTCAATGAACCCCTGAGAGCCAAAATAAATATTTTATCTATTCCTAAAGGGGGTAGTTCTACTATCAGAGTAGCACTCGCCTCATCAAGAGCTTTCAATCGGGCTGGACTAGAACGTTCTCTTGAACTGACGAAAATGCGCTTTACTGTAAAAAACATCAATAAAACCAGCGCAATTATTAACGTCACCAGCCAACGGCCTATCAAAGAACCCTATCTCAACTTTTTAGTTGAAGTCAAATGGTCAGGTGGACGGATTTTGCGTGAATATACGGCTTTGCTCAATCCACCTTTGTACAAGCCTAACCGCATTAAAACATTGAGCCGTCAAGAACCCACTCGTACCTCCGTTCAACCAAGATATGAAAAGCCTAAATATTCCACAAAATACGTGCCTCCGCGCGTCATAAAGAAGGCAAGAACTCAAAAAAGGAGCAAAAAACGTCAACAAAGAACAACAAGAAGAAGTACAAAAAGAAGAAGTATAGGTAAAACAAGCTCTTATGTTATTGCTAGAAACGATACCTTATGGAAAATTGCTCTACGCTCTCGCCCAAAGGGAACCTCTTTACAGCAACAGATGAACAGGATTTACAATGCCAATCCAAGTGCTTTTATCCGAAGAAATAGAAACTTGCTAAAAACAGGCAAGGTACTACGCATTCCTGGTGGAAAAAAATTGTTGCCTGCATCATCATACGTCGCCAGACAAGAATCACCAAGGAGAACCTCCACAGCCCCAAGAAGCCGTGTCAGCAAAAAACAATCGCCAAAAGTAAAGGCAACAGAACCTAAACTAAGACTCGCCGCTACCGATTCTCTTGCAGAAAAAGCCGGAGTGGTTAATACGCCACAAAGCGAAAATGCCCAACTTAAAAGATTGCGTGAAGAGGTGCTCAGTCTTCAGAGTGAAAATAAGGCGCTTAAAGAAAAAAAGACACAAACTGGTGATCTGAAAACCGTTATTGAAGCAGTGAAAAAGGAGATGAAGAAGGAACTTGATGAACTGAATAACAAATTTCAAGTTCAAAGCCAGAAAATGGCGACATTACAAACCCAACTGAAACAGAGAGAGATTGAAAACAAAGAACTCGAAAAACAACTGGCACTCCTTAAATCTGGAAAACCGCAGAATGAAAGGATGGCTGAATTAGAGCGAGAAAACCAGAAGCTAAAAGAAAAACTCGCTAATTTAAATGAAGCGCCTGACGATTTACAAGTCGCAGAAAATAAGCCTCAAATCAAAATTACGCCAACATTTACAATACCGAATACTTCTACTTCCTCCAAAACGGGAGTCGAAAGTGCTGAGGATGAAAGTGCTGAAGGTGATGAAAGTGCTGAGGCTGAAAGTGCTGAAAGTAAGGCTGAAGGTGATGAAAGTGCTGAGGGTAAAAAGAGTGATTTTATAAAGGTTAAAGAGGTTAAAGAAGAAAAAGAAGAAAAAGAAGAATCCTTTATCACTCCTATCCTACTTTCCGTCAATACCGTGCATACAATGGTAGAAGAAAACGTTCCAGGCAGTTGGATGACAGTCGGTGGAATTGGAGGCGGTTCACTCATATTATCCTTGCTTGCTGGCTTTTTAAGACGGAAATCTAAAACAACCGGACCTGCTGAATGGAAAGACGGCACAGAACTGACTGACGAAGAACTTCAAGAAGAACTTGCGCGTTTAGAGGAAGAAGGAAAACCAGATGAAACTGGGGAACTCATATCTGATGAATTATCAAATGATGAATTTTCACCTGAAATTCAAGGATTGATAGAAGAAGCCGTTACTCAAGAAGATGCTATTGATCTTCATTTTGATAAGGAATTGCAGGATAACCTTAAAATCTATATGGAGAATAATAGCTTTGCCCTCGCTGAAGATATATTGGAAGAAGGTATTCAAAAATATCCGCGTCACAATGAATATCGCTTACAATTACTAGAAGTTCACGCAGCAGCAAATAACATTGACGAATTTGATAAACAAGCTCAATTGTTACATGATTCCGTCAAAGGGCAAGGACCTTTATGGCAAAAAACCTTAGCACTTAGAGAAAATCTCAGCACCACATCACAGAGTGGCACTGGTGCTGGTGCGGCGGTTGTCGGTGCGGCGGTTGTCGGTGCGGCGGTTGCGACAGCAGCAATCGCTGGAAATGAAGCTGAAGACTCAACAGCGACATTGGAAGGCTTGGAAGAATTTAATATTGAAGAAGAAATTACCACTGATACTGCTGATGAAACGCTCAAGATTGATGATGAATCTGATGACTTATCTTTTGGTTTAGATGATGATCTTTCCTTTGACTTAGAAGAAGAAGAATCGGTTGACTCTTCCCCAGATGTTGAATCTGTTGAATCAGACGAGAGTTTAGATTTGGGTTTAGATGATGAACTTTCCATTGACTTAGAAGAATCGGTTGACTCTTCCCCAGATGTTAAATCGGTTGAATCAGACGAGAGTTTAGATTTGGGTTTGGATGATGAACTTTCCATTGACTTAGACGAATCGGTTGACTCTTCCACAGAGGTTGAATCAGACGAGAGTTTTGATTTGGATGATGAACTTTCCATTGATTTAGACGAATCAGTTGACTCTTCCCCATCGGTTGAATCGGTTGAATCAGACGAGAGTTTAGATTTGGGTTTGGATGATGAACTTTCCATTGACTTAGACGAATCGGTTGACTCTTCCACAGAGGTTGAATCAGACGAGAGTTTAGATTTGGATTTTGATGATGAACTTTCCTTTGATTTAGACGACACGAAAGAAACGGCGATTCCCACCTCAGAAGATGGAGACGTAGAATCTGAACTCGCTAGTGATGATAGTTTAGGCTTAGATGAAAACCTATTA
>JAGLHR010000845.1 GCA_023143415.1 Thiomargarita sp.
TTTACTTGCAGGATTTAGGTAAAAATTTAAAAAAAAAACAATTACTTACATTTCTTGATTTTTTGTTATTCACTATTCGAGGTTTGAGTTTTTCTTCAAAAAACTCAATTCGAGGCTAAAGTTTTTTTTTCAGAAAAAACTTTAGCCTCGAATCGAAACCATTCCAGGAATAAACTATGTTTATCAATAATTCTCATCAATCAATCTTCAAATTTGTGCTATTTACTCTTTTAGCACTGACTTTAAACCTGATATCCGCTATTGCTTTGGCTAATCCCAGTTTTTTGATGAAATGGGGAGAATTGGGGGCAGCGGCGGGTGAGTTTAATGAACCTCATGGCATTGCAGTGGATAGTGCGGGTAATGTCTATGTCACGGATAAATTCAATCACCGCGTCCAAAAATTCGATAATGGGACTTTTATCACGGAATGGGGCACATTTGGTACGGAAAACGGTCAATTTCACAATCCTGCTGGTATCGCAGTGGATAGTGCAAATAATGTCTATGTGGTGGATAAATTCAATCACCGCATCCAAAAATTCGATAGTCGTGGCACATTCCTCACAAAATGGGGTACAAATGGCACGGAAATGGGTCAGTTTCAGTTACCAGAAGCGGTAGCGATAGATAGTCATGGCAACGTCTATGTGACAGATAGCCTTAACCAGCGTATTCAAAAATTCGACAGCACCGGTATTTTCTTTATTACCCAATGGGGAACACAGGGTTCAGAAGATGGACAGTTTTTTTTGCCAAAAGGAATAGCCGTAGATAGTGCGGATAATATTTATGTGGCGGATGCCGTTAACCATCGCATCCAAAAATTTGATAGCAACGGTACTTTTCTCATTAAATGGGGTACAAATGGTTCAGAAAATGGGCAATTGACTTATCCAAAAGGTGTGGCGGTGGATCGTTTAGACAATGTCTATGTTACCGATAGAAACCGTATTCAGAAATTCGAGAATGGCCGTTTTCTCGTTCAGTGGGAGATGGCTGGTTCGGAAGACGGTCAATTAAGTCAACCTTATGGCATTACAGTCAATAGTACAGACGAAATCTATGTGGTTGATAGAAACAACCATCATATTCAAAAGTTTGGTATTACTGTTTCTCCTGTTCCATCGGCAAATGGCATATCAGGAAGTGGTATTTCCATCTCGTGTTCAAATGCTATTACGACATTAAATAGAACTTGTAATGCCGGTGGAAAAACCATGACTGCTTTAAAAGAAATCGGAGAAAAAGGTCAATTGTCCAATGCCATCATAGACACATCAGTCATCAATCATGGCTGGATATCCAACGTGACTATCACATCAGAAGGCACGGTTTCTGGTGGTATCGCGACGGGCTATATCAAAGTTGAGGGCAGCTTGGAGAATTTTGAATTTCGCGGTGCTGTTATCAATGGTCGTAATGACGCAGGTGAAATTGTTGGTCTGCTGGGCGGAACTCTCTTCAATAACAGTAAAGTCGGTGGCTATTTCCAAGATGTTCTTTTAGCCAAAAACACTTACATTTATAATGGCTATTTAAAAGGTGAAATTATCGGCGATGCGGATGCCCCCGCCCTCTTAGAAAACATCACCGTCAAAGACGGCAGTATGCTTGACAATGTCATAATTGGTCGGGATGTCAAATTGGGCAAAACGGTTTACCTGGGAGCAGGGGTGCAATTTTTCATTCAAGCCGCCGGCATGGATGAATTTGGAAATTCTGTCGATAACCAAACCTACTTTTTAGGAGAAATTCGTACTCAAACCGGGCGACATCCTAACGATGTTAAAGTATTTTCCCCAGTCAAAATCAGAAGTCAACTGTTTGTTGATCCTGAACATCTGGGACAATCTGCTGCGCTTTTGATGGTCGGTTATCATCAAAGCGTCACTCACCAAACAATCGCCTATATGCGTGTAGGAGATCACTGGAGAATTTGGGACGGCGAACTCAGCCACCTAGAACCCGCTCTGCAATACGATAGTTTACCTGAAGAAATGAAAGTGATTATTTTTGAAGGTGATTTAACCGGAGGGAAATTTACGATTTTTGTTGGCTACCGTTTAGATAATCAGACGCTCATCTTTAACGGTAATAGCCCAATTAAATTGGAAAATTGATTTGAACCTATCCCACTATTCGTTTTTGAGCTTAGAAATCCGATTTTTCCAAAAATCGGATTTCTTAAACCTCATTTTTTGGTCAAAAACCCAACTATTTTTATTCATTATTCTGCATTTTTGAATAGTGGGATAGGTTCTTGGAAACGACAGAGCTAATTCTAATAAACTCGGTTTTAGTTCTGAGAAACCAAGTTTCTTGAAGAAACTTGGTTTCTTTTTACAGTTCAGAAACCCCGTTTTTTCAAAAAACTGGGTTTCTATAGTTTTTCAGATAAATAATGATCGAGGTTAAAGTTTTTCTTCAAAAAACTTTAGCCTCGATCACACACAAAACCTGACAGGTTTTTGGAAGTGATTTATCTGAACCTCTATAAATGAACTCCAACAGACGCGCTAAAAAGAATAATTAGGCGAGAGCATCTCGGATTAAGATGATGTGCCACAGAAGATATCCGGTTTTGGATTCCCGAAAACGGAACTCATTGCCGGAGAAACTCGCAGCTCAAGTCTTGGTATCAGTACAGAATGTCAAATAATTGTTAAGCAGATAACAGAGCGTTTCCGCCACGTTATTTTTGGAATTAATAAACTGAACCCCATAAGAAATTAATTTCTCCCGTATTTCAGAGAGATTGTTGATAACGCCGAGGTACGCTACTGCAATGTCAATGCCATTAAGTTAAGCCAGAGCGAACACGCAGGTTCTCTCCTACAACCATAGAATACGCAGGGTTTGTAGGGGAAGACCTGTGTGTCTGCCCTTAACTTAATGGCATTGACCTTTTAAATCCAATACGGCATTTAATACCAATTTGCATTCTTTGAAGTACTAAATAGAAGCCTAATCAACCAAGTTTCTTTAAGAAACTTGGTTTTTTAATACCTGATGTTACGCACTATGTTTCCAA
>JAGLHR010000846.1 GCA_023143415.1 Thiomargarita sp.
ATTCTGAAAATTCAAAAATTCTGAAAATTCTGATTCTAACAATAAAAAATGTCCTGTGTACAAAGTAAAATTTAAAAAAGGAGAAATCTAAATGCTTATTAGACTATTCATTATTTTAGCCATCTTCTTAGTTTCTGCTTGTAACGAAAATGGCTCTGAACAATCAGCATCACCTATACCCGTCGGAATACAAAAAGTCAGCTTATCAACTCAAATACAAGGACAAACCTCTGCTGGCTTGAAAGGTACTGATGACAATGCCAACGGCATACGTGATGATATTGACAAGCTCATTGTGCAGAATTTCTCATACACGCCAGAAATCAAGCGTGCCGCAGAACAAGAAGCCCGCGCTTTACAGCAATTTATGGAAGCGAAAACGAAGGAAGAGGCTTTAAAAGCAGCAGAACAAATTGCACGAGCAACAAGCTGTACTTTTAAAAGACTGCCCGATCCAATTCGTGACTATGAAAAAAGACAGGCATTGTCTAAAGAGATAGAAGTTTGGACAACGAATACAAAAGAACGGTTGCTCAAGTATTTGGAATCCAGCAAACTTATTGGTGGCGCATCTTTTATGCAACCAATCGAACCAGTCTGTGATTAAGGGGGAATTTCGATGAGAATCATAATATCACTTATTACTACTACTATATTAGTTCTTATTAGTTCTTATGTCCCTGCTCAACAAAACAATTGTGAGCCAGAAAAATTTCGAGTCGTATTTAACAATGGGGAATTGACAAC
This sequence comes from Thiomargarita sp., assembly GCA_023143415.1. Taxonomy (GTDB): domain Bacteria; phylum Pseudomonadota; class Gammaproteobacteria; order Beggiatoales; family Beggiatoaceae; genus QNES01. Next base: position 748 of record JAGLHR010000846.1, read on the forward strand.
ACCCAAACAGGCATTTACCGCTCTGAATGAATTAGCCCTCAATTTGGGTCAGAGCCATGCTGATCAAGGAATAACGTATGACCTTGCCTACAATTACTCAGACGACGCATTTAAGCAAGTTTTGCAAACATCCGATCAGCGTCTGTGGTATGTTAATTTAGCGCAACAGGTGTATAACTGGAAATATCAAGTGAATACGCCAGAATTGAACGAGCATGTTCAAAAATACCGGGAAGCCATTTTGCACGGGCAGAAAGTATTAGTCGTTTCTCATTCGCAAGGGAATTTTTATACCAACCTTGCTCGACAAATGCTGATTAACCAGAAACCGGCAATTGCTATGAAAGCCTTCGGTATATTTGGCGTAGCAACACCAGCAAATTATATAGGTAAAGGCGCATATCTGACTAATCACCTTGATATAATCACATCGTTGCCCAGTTCATTGCCTGCAAATTGGACTCTGCGTCGAATTGATAGCGGAAAAGTTGTTGATAATATTGGTTCTATTCCAGCCCATCGTTTCAGTGAAACCTACTTATCGCCCTATTATGATATTCGTCCCCAAATCATTAAAGGTATCAAACAGGAACTCAGTAAGTTGACAGACCCTCCACAAATCGTTAAAAGTGGCTCAGTTACCGTGACGCTGACTTGGGATACGGGAAATGGAAATGATATTGATCTGCATGTTGTTGAACCCGATAAAACGCATGTGTATTTTCGCAGTAAAACGGGTCACAGTGGATATTTAGATGTTGATAATACAGGTGGATTTGGTCCAGAACATTATTATACGGATTGTCAAAAATTACAGGCTGGGCAATATCTTGTTGGGGTGAAGTATTTCAGTGACAGTTCGACACCCGCAAGAGAAGTAACAACAACAGTAACCATTTCAACTCCCGGTTCAACAAGAACTTTTATCACTAAATTGGATCAATCTAACCGGGGTAGCGATATTATCAAATTAGCCACCGTCGTGATTGGGAAAACCGGTGGAAGATTAAAATATCAGATTATTCCGAGTAAGTAGTTTACCTCCGTGACATTTTCCAGCAAAACCAACTGTTTGAGTGTCACTTTCAAAAATATTATTTCTTAAACCTTGTGCGTTTCGAGCTTAGAAATCAGATTTTTTAAAAAAATCGGATTTCTTAAACATCGTGTGTTCAGAGTTTGGCAAGAAGCTCTTGCCCTTATTCATTTGTAACTAAGTACTGAAGCATAAATTATCGGATATGATGGTATCCAACATTAACTTTGGTCGCTCGTAATTTTGTCACCGCCAAAGCTGAAGCGTTGGACTCCAAAAACGCCCAAAGCTGAAGCGTTGGACTCCAATAAACGTCCAAAGCTAAAGCGTTGGACTCCAAAAATGCCCAAAGCTAAAGCGTTTTCGAGCTTTTAGTTTTTCTTCAAAAAACGAAAACCTTGAACATCATTAACCATTCATCATTCATTATTCTGAAACACATAAACATCCTGAGATTGTGCAATTTGAAAAAGCGTTCTATGATTATCAATCCGCCCATTTGGGAAATATCCAACTAATTGAAATTCATCGAACAGTTTTTCAGTAAATTCTGGCGCATGGTACGTGCCATAATGATTAGCTCCCTCATCAGAAGAAGCACCATTTTCAGTAAAACCACGACTTAAAAATTCCTCTACTTTTTGAGGTTCTTTCCAAAAGTTATTGCGTACATAGAGTTCTCCATGCAATGTCAGCAAAATATAGCCGCCTTTCTTTAGGATTCTTTTTAATTCCTGAATCCATATTTTTTGTGCTTTAAGTGAAAGATGGGTAAAAACGGATATCAAATAGATCAGATCAAACTGATTATTATGATAAGGCAAGGGCGGCATCAAGTTACTTCGGAGACACTTAATCTGATTGGGTAAATTTTTTTGCGCCCAAGACATCAAAATCGCATTGAGATCGCATCCATATAAAGTCATAAGAGGCGCAACCAAATGCCAACCCGTCAAATATCGCCCTGAACCACAACCAAAATCAAGCAGTGAATGAACTTTATTTAAGTCAACACCAGACTGTTCCAAATATTGACGCATATTAAGAACGCCAGGAATGATAGAATTTTGATACTCCTCAACATTATAATGCCCTTGCGTCAAATAGACTAAATCACCATCTGGCTTATGTAGAGAAGTTATTTTTTCTCTCAGTTGATTAAGATACGCTTGTTGAGAAAGGGTTTTAGCGACATCAAATTCAAAGAATGGCTCCTTTGAGCCATCATCGAAAATAATTTCAAAAGTCAATTGTTTTGAATTTTTTTCGATATGAAGATTAAAATCAAAACCAGAAGTTTTCGCTGCCAGAATACTGGGAACATGTCCCCCAACATCTTCACGCAGTCCTTCCACCATAAAATGATCTACAAATTCTCCATCATTATAGACTTTAAGACGATCAATTTTTTTTTCGCCAAAATTAAAAACCCACCCTGAAAACCGATTATTCGCATCAAATTGGAGTAAATGATACTTTGGCGTTTCCAAGGAATAAACAATTGGATCATATTTAAGAAAATTTTTCGTTTTTTGCACTTTTCATCCTTATAACTTATGTATCTTATTAAAATTTGGTGGTCGTTATGTAGGGTGGGTTTCGCGAGAGCGAAACCCACCATTTTTC